>JBDRPM010000167.1:0-14814 GCA_043827005.1 Pseudomonadota bacterium
TTGTTTTACAGGAACCGATAGTGTTAATTTCCATAATTTATTATATCCTGATATTGAACAAAATTTTTAAAATACAGTGCAGGCAATAGTTGCCTGCACTGTTCTTGACTTATACTAAACTACTAAATAAATTACTTTGATTCTGGAACTGCCGGACGTGGCAAAAATGCATATGTCTGCCACAGTTTGTAGTTTTCTCTGAAGGCTGAAACATCATCCCACACTTTTTTGAAGAACGGATCTGCGTCAGCTTGTTCTTTGGCAGTAACTTCCCATGCTTTTTTGAAAGTATCAAGCATTTCCGGAGACCAGTACATGTTATGAACGCCGTTTTTCTCAATATTTTCTTTCATGGCGTCAGACTGAATGGCTTCTGTATAAGCAAAGGCATCCACAGTAGCAGCCTTGGTAACCATATCAATAACCATCTGCTGACGAGCGCTCATGCCGTTCCATACATCTTTGTTGATCAACAGTTCAAATACTGTTGCCTGCTGATGCCAACCTGGATAATAGTTGTATTTTACAACTTTGTAAAAGCCCAGGCGTTTGTCAATTGCAGGCATAGAGAACTCAGTTGCATCAAGTGCCCCTTTTTCAAGTGCAGGAAAAATTTCGCCTGCAGGCAATAAACTGGTAGAAACACCCAGTTGTTCCATGGTTTTAGCACCAAGACCGAAAAATCTCATCCTCAACCCTTTAAGCTGATCAGGAGAATTGATGGGAGCCTTGAACCAGCCAGATGTTTCAGGAGCAATAATAGAAGCAACCAAAACGTGTACATTGTAACCGGCCTGGTCATACATTTCCTGATACAGTTTTAATCCATTACCATAGTACAGCCAGGCAAGGTATTCCCCTGCTTCAGGACCAAAAGGAATGGCTGAAAAAATCGGGGCTGCTGGAATTTTACCTGCCCAGTATGCAGCTGTTGCATAACCGGCATTGATTTTGCCTGTAGATACAGAATCTAAAATTTCAAAAGGAGCAACCAGTTTGCCTGGTTCGTACACTTTCATTTTAACGCTGCCACCACTTGCAATTTCCATTCTTGCTTCCATCCAAGGGGCCGCACTGCCCAATCCGGGCAGAACAGTTGCGAAACAAACAGGAACTTTAAGTAAGACTGGTTTTTCTTTTTCTTCTGCCTGAGCAGGGCTCAATGACACAATAAAAAAAAGTGCTGCCATGCTGACCAAAATTTTTGCCAAAGTGTTCTTAAACATTAGTCTTCCCTCCTAAAATAATTAATAATAAAACCTAACGTTAACATATCTCATCTTTAAATTGCGACAATCCTAAAGCTACCCTGCCACTTGATTAATATGTTAAAATTACTCCCACTACAAATAAAAGTACCATACCAATTGGCATGTTCTAAAATTGGTACGACCACCATAAATAAAACCGTTTCCACTTGTCAAGAAAAAAATATTTTTTTCTATTGCCTTTTTCAAAAGGTTTTGGTAATCCCTATAATTACTGTTAGTTACAAAAACTATAAAAATTAGAACATAAACTGAGCCATGCGGTATAATAAAATTCTCATTTTTGGTACCATTTTAAGATAGTTTTTGGTATGACCATTTTATGGATATGACATGCCCTGTAACAGGACCTTGTTTAAGATGCTTAAAATTTGCTCAAAACCGGCAACATACATCATTATTATAGCGAATGTAGCGAATGTGTTACTTGCGGGGATACAGACACACTTATCTAATGGAATGATACGCACAAGGATGAAAATCACATGACATTATTAAAACCTGTCCGACAGCAAAAAATTTCAGATCAGGTATTTGAACAATTAAAAGAGCTTATTTTCCGGGGTAAGCTAAAACCCGGTGACCAGCTGATGCCTGAACGAGATATGGCCTTCTCCATGAACGTCAGCAGAACCACCATTCGAAATGCGATCAACCGGCTTGTCACCATGCGCCTTGTTAAACACAAACAGGGAAAAGGAACCTTTGTGGCCATTCCTGACCCGCAGAAGGGCAATCCCTTTGCCACTGCCATGCAGGCCCAGGATGCCAACATATATGATCTTTTAGAGGTTCGAATGGGACTTGAGTGCATTGCCGCATCCCTTGCGGCACAACGGGCAAATTCAACAGATATCAAAGACATTGAACACAACCTGTTTGACATGAAAAAGGAAGTCACTGCCGGAAATCTTGGGTCCCGGGCAGATATTTCTTTTCATATGGCCATTGCGTATGCCACCAAAAATCCGCTTCACATTCAGGTCATGAAAACTTTTTATGATTATTTGTCCCATGGCATCATGGAAAGTCTTCAATTCCTTTATGAAGACCCGAACAATATTCAAATTATTTTAAACCAGCACAAAGATATACTGAAAGCCATCAAAGACAGAGATCCTGAAGCGGCATATACAAACATGAAAAATCATATCGAATACGTAAAAACATTTTTCAAAGAAAAAGAAAAATGATATGGTACACAAAATAGACAATTTGCTTGTTCTTTTTTCTTTTAAGGAGATAACATTACATGTTTAAAAATTTGAAATTAGGCACACGGCTGGTGATCGCATTTTTGCTTGTAGGGATTATTCCTTTTGCCATCATTGGGATTGTATCCATGACAAAAGCTTCAAATGCCTTGGAAAATCAAGCATTTAATCAATTGGAAGCAGTAAGGGAAATTAAAAAAGAACAGATCCGGACTTTTTTTAAAACCGTTGAAAATCAAATGATCACCTTTGCTGAAAACAAGATGACAACTGATGCGGTTTTCAAATTTACAGAATACCTGGCTGACTTTACCTTTGAAAACAACCTGGATGACAGCAATTTGCCTGGATTTAAAGATAAACTGCGCCGATATTATGAAAACGATTTTAAAGCAGAGTTCTTAAAACGGTCCCAGGGAGAATTATTTGATGTAGATGCCCTTATCACTGGCCTCAGCAACGAAGGAACCGGAATTCAATATTATTATATTGCATTTAACGATAACCCGGTTGCATCAAAATATGAGATGAAAGAAGCCAAGGATTTGTCCAGTTATTCCCGGGATGCGCATCGGCTTTACCACCCGTCGTTCCGAAACTATATGGAAAAATTCGGGTTTGAAGATATCCTTCTGATCAATGCTGAAAATGGAATGGTTGTCTATTCGGTTTCCAAGCGGCCGGAATATGGTTCCAGTCTGAAAGAGGGCCCATTTAAAGATACCCATCTTGGGCGTATGGTTCAAACCATTCTGGCCGAACCCAAACGCGGGAAAGCTTTAATGGCAGATTATGCACTTTACGCACCTGCCTTTAACGAGCCGGTCAGTTTTATTGGTGCTCCTGTCTATGAAGGAGAGGAGATGACTGGCGTGGCTGTATTTCAAATATCACTTGCTTCTTTAAATCAAATCATGAGCCAGCGCGCCGGAATGGGCGAGTCAGGAGAAACCTATATTGTCGGAGAAGATCTGCTGATGCGGTCTGATTCATTTATTAATCCTAAAAAATTTTCAGCCAAAAACTCCATCAGCCAGCCTGCAAATGGCAAAATCCTGACAGAAGTGGTTCCCCATGCGCTTAAAGGAGAATCCGGGAAAAAGGTCACCCAAAGTTACCATGGTGACACTGTATTATCCGCCTACGCCCCAATCGACATCATGGGTTTAAAATGGGCGCTGATGGCGGAAATATCTTCAAGTGAGGCTTTCAAGGCCATCAAGACCCTGAAAATTGTTAATGCGATTATCGGGATCATCGGTGCCCTCATTATCGGATTTATTGCATTTGTCATTTCCATTTCCATTACCAGGCCCATTGTCAAGGTCGTGAACGGACTGGGTGAGCTGGCCCAGGGAGAAGGTGATCTGACCATGCGGCTGACAGCTTCGGGAAAAGATGAAATTGCAGATCTGGCACATAAATTCAATGCATTCATGGAAAAACTGCAAACCATGATCAAAGAGGTGACAAATGGTGTTAAAACATTGTCAACCTCATCCAATTCCCTAAAAGAGATCTCCACCGGCATGACCAATGAGTCCATGCATACGTCAGCCAAATCCAATACAGTTGCCTCTGCAGCTGAAGAGCTCAGCGTCAATATGAATTCCATTGCCGCTGCCATGGAGCAGTCCTCCACCAACACAGACACCGTGGCAACTGCTGCAAACGAAATGACCACCACGATTTCGGAAATCGCCCAGAATACGGCCAACGCCCATTCAGTAACAGAGGATGCCGTTAAACAGATCCATTCTGCCACACAAAAAGTATTGGCCTTAGGACAGGCTGCCCAGAAAATTGATAAAATCACTGAAACCATTACCGATATCTCTGAACAGACCAATCTGCTGGCCCTCAATGCTACCATTGAAGCCGCCCGGGCCGGGGAAGCCGGCCGCGGGTTTGCTGTTGTTGCCAATGAAATAAAAGCTCTGGCCAGACAGACCGCCCAGGCCACCCTGGATATTCAACAACAGATCAATGATGTGCAAAACTCCACATCATCCACTGCATCCAGCATTGATGAAATCTCCCGGGTGATTGTGGGCATCAATGATATTGTCAATGTCATTTCAGCAGCAGTTGAAGAACAATCTGCCAGCACCAATGAAATTGTTGAAAATATCAATCAGACAGCCCACGGCATTGCAGAAATTACAGGAACCTTGTCGCAAGGATCGATTGCGTCAACCAGCATTTCCGAAGAAATTGCCGATGTGAACCGATCTGCCAATGAGATCACCCAGAGCAGTTCCCAGGTTAAAGAAAGCGCTGAAGAACTCTCGGCATTGGCTGAAAGCCTTAATGAACTGGTTGGTAAATTTAAAGTTTAAGCTTAAGTTTAAGTTTAAGTTTAAGAATACACTATACATTTTAAACAAAAGGCCAGGCCGGATATTCAATTCATATCCGACCTGGCCTTTTTTAACTTATTCGTATTTTAGCGCATATCCTTTTATCTATTCATCATCCTCAACAAACTGATGATCCAATATCCCCATCTGATGACGAATACGTTCAACATCTCTGGCATTGGGTGGGAATGGAAAATTTCTCATTTCCGGACCGGGACGTGAATTGGCAAAAGGCCTGTTACACGCTACTTCACCGTCATATCCTTCACATCCGCTGGTTCTGAATGGCTGTCCACTGTCGATGACAGCATCAAGCCGCTGCTGTCGAATACCGAAATCAATGATCCGATCATCTTTATCATATACAAATTGCCGGGCATGGGAGATATTTTCATCAATCAAATAACGGGCCAGTTGAATCCTTCGATAATGATCCATTTTTGGCATGGGATGATTGCCCATCTGATGGGATTCCCCTTCAGGAAAATAGGAAAACAAATGGGTCCATCCCCCCATGGTTTGAATTTTCTGAAGAATCTGGACCATCTGTTTTTCAGTTTCACCCATACCGGTCACCAGATGGCTGCCGGCATTATGGTGACCAAAAATTTCAATGGCATCGGTCAGGCATTCAAAATATTGATCCCATTTATGAGGACCGCCAACCCCTTTCCCCCGAAATTTATCAAATAACTCTGGCGTTGCCAGATCAACAGCCACTCCGATTTTATCAGCTCCGGCTGCTTTAAAAGCAATTAAATCATCCCGGGTAATAATGGTGGGGGAAACCAACAACGAGACAGGCACATCAAAACTGGACCGCAACTGGGCACAAATCTGTTTTGTATCTTCTATGCAGCGGGTGTTTGTGATCATGGAAATGCAGATCCGTTTGACCTTATCCAGACGTGTTGAAATCTGCTCAATAATCTCTTTTACAGGATAGTTGGGCCAGGTCACCCGGATAAAGCTTTTTTCACCATATTCGCCCTCACGTTTGTTGGACAGGCCGCAATATGCGCAGCGAGCCGCACACCCGCTGTGGTAATTTAACAGCAGATTGATACAATACAGTTTTGCGTCGCGATAAAAGAGCCCTTTTTTAAAGCCTAACGTCATGGCCGCAGCCAGACTCATTCGGAGGTATTCCGGGCTCTCCTGCTTTTCTTCTTTTTCCATACCCTTTGTTCTCCTTGGGGTTTATCTTTACAAGATTACATTATATATTATTCATACCAGCTTTCAGTGATAAACCGATTGCTCACTGAACAGCAGGTGGGCTGAAAGGTTATGTCCAGTCCATATGCCCTGGCTCTGGCAATGGCTTCTTCTGATGGCAATGCCATGCGGTTCACACCCGCATCAATGGCCAACTCCTCCAGCCGGCTGTTCCCCCGCTGGCGGGCGCATCCCAGACTGATGGGGGTATCCGGCATCTGCAGGCGTGCCTGGATCAGGATATCAGCAATTTGTTCAACTGACGGACAGATTGCCTGGATCATGGGCGTGCCGGGAAGGCGCATCAACGCAACAATCACCAGTTGCGCAATATCAAATCGGGAAATCATCTCAACAGCTTTATATTCACTCTTGATCTGTCCATAATCAATTCCGCACACAATATGCGGCACCATGGGCAGATCCGCTGCTGCCAAAGCATCCATGGCAGAAACGATCCGTTCAACACCAAAAGGCACATGATAAATTTTTTGAAAAGTTGCATCATCGCCTATGACATCTATGAGTGCCTGATCCACCCCTGCCTGTTTAAGCTGGATGGCTGTGGCTTTATTCACAAGCCCGCAATGCACGGAAACAAATAAATCAGTAGTCTGTTTGATGGTTTCAATGGCAGGTATGAAATCCTGCCAGGGTATGGAACCGTCTTCCAGACAGCCACCACTGATCAGGACACCCAGATGTCCTCGTTCAGCCAACTCCCGGCATTTGGATATCAATTTTTCCGCACCAGGTGCAGACACCATACTGGCCAATATCTTACCCTGACAATGATCACATTTGAGTGCACACTCACCCCCGGTTATGGACACAGCCGGATACCGGCCGGTATGGCCATTGAGTCGGAACATGCCGGGCAGGTAAAAGGTGATTTTTTTACCCAGGTGCGCCCAGGATAGTTCCCGGGCCTGTTTTAACCGATCTTCAAGTTGATGCATAATAGTCCCTGAACGCCACCCAGCATTTTTGTATGGTGGCATTGAAATCAGTCCAGTTTGTTTCCATATGCTGGCGGCGCTGATAAGCCCTATCCAGGGTATCGGCCATTAAATCCTGCCATTCATCATTATATTGGGTCAACAGGGTCGTATCTTTGGCTTTAACAGCACGACCAGCCCATTTGCCCGCCATCTTTCCGCCCAGAACAGCCGCAAATATCCCGGCACCCGTGATGGGGTGGGTGTGCCCGGCAGCATCGCCCACAAGGGCAATAGAACCAAAAACAGTTTGACGAACCGGTTCTGCCGGGATCCATCCGGCTGCATAAGCCACTGGATCACCCTTGATTTTGTCACAAGATTTTAAATCCGCTACAAACCGGTCCAGAATCGTTCGGATCGATTCTTTGAAATGACTGTCCCGTTTCAGCCCCAGGCCCACATTGGCAAACCGGTCTTTGGGAAACAACCAGGCATATCCTGCAAAGATATCCGGCCTAAAATATACTTCTGTATAGTCCAATGGCCGGGTTAATTCCACAGTGACCTGAACCCCGGGCAGCAAGTGTGTATTAATCGCTCCGACCCACTGACCTACTAAAGATTGCGGACCGTCAGCACCAATGACAATCATGGGCTCTACCTGGAAAAGCTCACCGCTTTTGCGTTTGAGCGTAATAAAACCGGAATCCGATCGATCAATGGCCTGTGTCGCCGTCATGAGCTTTGCTCCCTCGTTCTGGGCTGCATGAACCATGCCCTGGTCGAACAGATTCCGGTGGATGATAAATCCGGGTGCGTTGGTAATGGTCTCAGGCAAATCCGGGCGAAAGGTTTTCATACCCAGAATCTTTTGTGCCACAAATTTTTCTGTCAGATTAACCTTGCCTTTTAACATGGCCGGTATAAATTCTGCGCACTGGACAGGCGTGCCAATGGCTGACCGACGTTCGACCAGAAGGACGTTCGCACCCTGTCTGGCTGCTTCACGCGCTGCTGCCGCACCAGCCGGTCCTGCGCCAACCACAAGAATATCACACTGCAAGGGTTCCATTATTCTTTTAACCCTTGTTTGTTTATGTGGGCACCGGCTTTTAGCACTGTTTCCAAAAGGTCCAGATCAACTTGTGTCTGACTTTCAAAAGTTCCGGAATAGGCCTCTTTGGCCTGATCCAGATCATAACAGGTGGTATTGTCGATATCAAGAAGGATACCCGGCATTTCACTGCGTTGAAAATCATCCACATGCTTTGCATAAAACGGCTGACAGCAGCATCCGATATAGGCTTGGATCCCCTTGTTTTTCATTTTGACCAGTTCTTCCCACAAATCCTCATAACTGACAATGGTCAGCACTTTCATTTTCAAGTCCCGGCCCATTTTCCAGGCAGGGCCGATGGTGCAGTCCTCATGCCCGCATATTTTACACCCTTTGGCATACCGCAGGTCACAATCGGTTTGTTTGGCACAATAAGGCAACAATAAAACAGAGGGGTCTTTGCGTAAAATCTGTTCAAAAGACCCGTTCACAACCGAAATCAGGTTGGCATGTTCCAATGGAATACCGAATTTGGTTATTTCCACTTTTTCAAGGGCCTGTAACAAAGGCTGGATAAAATCTTCAACACTCATGCCGGGAATGGTCATACGGCCATCATCAAAGTATTGCCTGATCGTCTTGACCAGCACATCACGATCCAGTTTCATTCCCCTTAAACTGGATTCCAGATCGTATAGAACGCGACTGGGAAATGACAAAAAATCACCCGTAATATAGATATCTTTCAGACGGCGTGTGGACAGATTGACAACCAGGGTAAACCGTACCATACCGGCATCAGATTTATAAGAGGACTGGACTGCTTCACGTCTTTGAAATTTTGGTTTGACCTTATCGATCCATTCCCATGAATGATAGCGATCTTGTTTTTTCTCAAACAAGGCTTGTTCTTCATCTGTTAAACCTGACGGTTCCAGCACAATTTCCAGATGTTTTTCAAACCCGTGTATGATTGAGGCCTTAATGTCTTCCAAAGGTGGTGTATATCCCAGCTCCCAGTTCAGACAGGTGACGCGTTCCTTGACTGAATCAATCTCCTTGGCTTTGAGTTTTTCAACCGGGATATGAAGGGCCCGCAACATGGTATCCACATCAAAATCAACCAGCATGGTGCCCTGAAACATAAAGGCATCGTCTGATTCAGTACCGCCGGTGCCGGAAATTTTTCGACCATTGATTTCAATATCATTTCTGGGCCGGAAAACCGCTTCCAGCCCCAATTGTTTCAATGCCGTGGCCACGGGTTGACAAAGGGTCCTGAACAACCGGTTGTTGGGGATAATAATATCAAAAAATGATTTATCGCAATAAATTTCCCATCCCAGCTGGTTTTCATCAAAAAAAATAGCACCACCGCCGGTAATGCGGCGATTGATATCAATATGATGTTCACGGCAATATGCCAGACGTATTTCTTCCTGAAGTGCCTGGTGATAGCCCAGCAAAACTGCACGGGGCATAAATTGCAAAAATCGAATAGTATTGGGGGATCGGCCCTGGCCTTTAAGTTCCAGAAGGGTCTCGTCCAGGGCCATGTTATCGGCTGCAGACATGGGCGGGGTATCTAATAAACGCCAGATTGTCATCTTAACTGTGCTCTCCTTTTGCGGCAAAAAACACTATCGTAATACATGCGGTCCGCTAAATCAACGGCTGGGATTGCCCGCTTTCGGATCACAGGAGGAGTCACAGGTCTGATCCAACAGATGGTAATCAATCTGCACATCACTTTTTAATATTTTACCCACCTCACAGGCCCGTGCTGAGCCATATAAAATTTTGTGCTCTCGATCGGTAAGGTGTTTATCTAATTTCAAAGTCACTAAAAACCGGGTATTTCCGTTCTTTTCTCGATAATAATCCAAAAATACAGCCGACTCAAGCATTTGAATACCCTTATGCCTGGCAACCGCATTCAGGGTCAACATAATGCACGAGCCCAGCGCACCCAGCATCAGACACATGGGGCAACTGGCAACGGCATTGCTCTGGCCTTCCTGTGCAACATAAAAACGACCATCTGCAGTGGTTACGCAGGCCTGGTCGTTTTCAATGTGCACCCGGATCGGGTTTGAATTTCCCTTACTGATGACTGACTCAATCAACGTCCATGGCCTTTGCAACCAGTTGAGTAATATCCATTACATCAATGGGCACTTTGTTTCGTTTTGCATAGGTCAACATGGTGCGGACACATTGCTGACATGAGGTTACAATCACATCAGCTCCGGTTGATACCGCTTCTTCAACCTTATTTTTAGCAATTGACGCAGACAGTTCGGCATCCACCATTTCCAGGTTCCCGCCGCCGCCACAGCAATTGCAATTTTCCCGGTTATTGGGCAACTCCACAAATTTGATACCGGGAATGGCATTGATCACTGCCCGGGGTGCATCAAATTCTCTGGCCCCGCGGCCCAGATCGCATGGATCATGGTAGGTGACCGTCAGATTCAAATTTTTAAACGGCACCTTACCCTGTTTGATCATTCCCTCAAGATACTGGGTACTGTGGAAAATCTGAATACCATGCTCTTTATACGGATAATGCTCTTTCCACATTTCATAACACGACGGACAGGCAAAGATCACTGTTTTGGCACCCTTGTCCAGAACCGCTTGAATATTATGTTCGGCAAATTCTGCAAACATATCTTTGAGACCAGCACCTAAAAGTGGAAAACCGCAACACCACTCCTCTTCTCCCAGAAGCGTAAAATCGACTTCAGCCTGAACCAGAGTTGCCGCCAGGGCCAGGGGAATCTTTTGAGCCACTGGAAAATATGCTGCTGTGCATCCTGTAAAATAGACCACTTCCGCACTGTCCCTGACATAAAGATCATCTGGTGGATCATCCATATCTTCAACCCACTCAGCCCGTTCCTCATTGTCTTCATCAAATACATTGTGACTGGATTCCAGATTCTTTTTGATCATACTGATCTTTTTAGGGAAATGCTCAATATCCACCAGATCTTCCCGTAAAGAGAGCCACAAATCCTTAAGATTGATGCCAACCGGGCACACTTCCTGACAATTTCCGCACAAGGTACAGCGATAAACTGTTTCGGAAAACTGGGTCAACTGCTCATCAGTCAAGGGTTTTTTACCAAACAATTTACCCAGCAATCCACTGGAATTGCGACTTTTTAAAATCTGCTGCAACCCTTTCATACGGTGTAAAGCAGAAAGCTGGCCGTCTCCGGCGGCTTTCACCGCCGGACAGACATCAGCACAAGACTGGCAATTGGTACATGCCGCCATCTGCAGGCACTGGTGCATGCTGTAACGGCTTTTTTTAGCGTTATTCATTGTCTGCATATTTCTCGATATCTTTATCCAACCAGGCTTTAACTGCTGCTTCACCCTGAATCAATGCATCGAGTCCTTCTGTATCATCCATCTTAATTTTATACATCCATCCTGCGCCATAACAATCATCATTTACTTTGCCTGGACTTGCTTCCAACTCTTCATTCACACCAACGATTTCGCCTGAAACCGGGGCATTTACCTTTCCCAGCCATTTACCGGATTCAACTTTTGCAAATTTTTTACCCAGTTTTATCTTTTTGCCATCATCGGGAAGTTGAATATAAACAATCTCGCCAGCCAGTTTCTGAGCAAAATCATCCATGCCCATGACCAGGATATCCCCTTCTTTTTTAATCCAAAAGTGGTTCTCATCATACATCAACTCATCCGGCATATTATAACCTTTGTATTCCATGTTTGTTCTCCTTGTCTAATGCAATTTCGTTAGTTTACTTATGGTTATTTATTCAGCATCTTCCATCAATTCATTAATAAATTCGGTTGTATTACAAATACGAATTTTATCTGCACGCACTTTTGCGTTGGCAAGGTTATGCACACAGGAATTACATTCGGTCAGCAGCACGTCAGCACCAATTGCCAAAGCTTCATCCAGCCGATTTTTGGCCATGGCCACAGAGTTTTTAGCAAAGGCTCCCCGGGCGCCGCCGCCGGAACCGCAACACAGTGAAGTGGCATGATTGTGAGCCATCTCAACAAAGTTTGGAGCAATTTTGCGTATGGTGTCACGGGGTTCTTCATAAATACCACAATGACGTCCCAGATCACAAGGATCATGATAGGTTACTTTTAAATCAGTGGTTACGCCTAAATCAAAACTGGTCAAAAATTGAGAAATATGAACCAGGCTGATGCCTTTTTCCTGCAATCCTGCATACTCAACTTTATTTTTAAATGTCCGGTAGCAAGACGGACATCCGGTGATAATGGTTTTAGCGCCGGTTGCGAGAATGGTTTCAATATTTTTCTGGGCATAATCAGCATTCAGTTTATGACCGACATCCTCAAGAACACCTGTACAGCAGACTTCATCAATCAGGGTATAATTCACCTTTAGACGGTCCAGCAGATCCAGAGTGGCTTCAGTGGCTTCATCCTCCCGGTATTGACCGACACAACCGATAAAATAGACATAGTCTGCCTGCTGATTGCGTTCCCGGTCAAAATCTTCAGGTTCATCTTCCGCATAAATGTTGGTGTGTTTTTTAAGCACATCATTCATGCCGGTAAATGCCGGGTGGCAGGACCCGATATGGACCATATCCTTGCGAACCTGCTTGATGATCTCAGGCACATTCACACCGGATGGGCAGTTCTGATGACAGGCAGCACAGGTTGTGCATTGAAACAAGGTATCGATCAGTTCATCGTTGAGTTCTATTTTGTTATCCATGATCTCTTTGAGAATCAACATTTTACCCCGGGCATTAAATGATGGGCGCTGGGTAGCTCCATAGACAGGGCAAACCGCCTGACAGTATCCGCATCGGGAGCACTGCAGAATCTGTTTGCGGTATTTTTTTTCAAAATCATATTTGGCTTCCATATTAGTTCACCTCCAGGGCCATCTTGCCGGGATTTAATATATTGTTGGGATCAAATGCTTTTTTCACCGTACGCATCATATCCATTTCCACTTCATCATGTTCCAAGGTCATAAATTTAGCTTTGGCAATACCAATGCCGTGCTCACCGGTCAAGGTGCCGTTCAAATCAATGCTGAGCTGAAACAGTTCAGCAATAGCCTTTTCCACTCGCTCCACCTCATCGAGGTTGTATCCGTCATACAGGAACTGCGGGTGCAGATTACCATCACCGGCATGGCCGAAAGTTGCAACCTGCACGTTATATTTTTTGGCAATTCCGCTGATGCCGCGCAACAAATCGGCAATCCTGCCCATGGGTACGGTAACATCCTCCAGAACAAAGTGTGTCTGAATGCGTGCAAGAACAGCGTAGGCTGACTTACGAGCCAACCATAGCTTTGTTGCTTCTTCCTTGTTTTTGGCCTGGGTAATTTCCAAAGGATTATTAACCTTGAACACAGATATTACTTTTTCCAATTGAAAGTCAGCTTCTGCCTGGGTATATCCATCGGTTTCCACCAGCAGCATGACTTCCACTTCAGGAAGCCCCAGTTCAGTGTTCTGGTTGATACACTGAATAGTCGGCCGATCCATGATCTCCATTACCGCAGGAATAATACCCGAACTCATGATCTGGGTTACAGCTTTTCCTGCATCTTCCAATTGATCAAAAGTTGCAACAGCAGTGGCAGTGGCAAGTGGTCTGGGGTTAATTTTCATGGTGATCTGGGTCACAATTCCCAGGGTTCCTTCAGACCCAACAATCAGACGGGTCAAATCATAACCGGAAACACATTTAATGGTGGATGATCCGGTATTCATAACCCGACCATCGGCCAGAACCACTTCAAGGCCGAGAATGTAATCCCGGGTGGTACCATATTTGGCGCCTTTAACCCCACCTGCATTGGTGGAAACATTCCCGCCCAGGGTACAGACAGTCCCGCTGCCGGGATCAGGCGGAAAGCAAAATCCATAGGGAGCCAGTGCTTTATCCAGATCAGCATAAACCACACCCGGTTCTACAACCGCACATCGGTCTTCAATACTGATACTGATAATTTTATCCATACGGTTCAAATCCAGAACAATGCCACCCTTTAAAGGCACAGCCATTCCGGAAAGTCCGGTTCCAGCACCTCTAGCAATAATTGGGATTTTTTTCTCATTGGCCAGCTTCATGATTTTAGACACTTGCTCGGTCGTGGTGGCCCAAACTGCGCAATCCGGCCGATGATTATGCTCAGATGAGTCATAGGAATATGACACCATATCGATGAGTCGGTCAGTTACATTATCCTCCCCCACGATTTCAATGAGGGCTTTTTTAATATTATCATCCATTCGTTATTTCCTCCAACAAGGCTTTATGTTTCAGTACAATCCGAAATCGGACAATACAATTTAATGGTGTTCTTTTTTCGTGGCAGCATTCATGGCCAGTACAACCGGCGACATAATAATGTGCATCATTTTACTAAACGGTAAATAGGCGACAAAAGCGCCGGTAAGAATGGCGTGCACATACCATATGTATCCGTACACATCATTTAAACCTGTCATTCCTGTAAACAATTTACCAATACCATAACCGATAAATGCATAGCTCGCAGAATCCTGTGCACCGGTCATTGCAATGCGCAGGCCTTCCAGGACAAATCCGACCAATGCGATACCGCCAATCAAAACCAGAGCCAGGCGATCCTGTTCAGGCAAGCCAGGTGTCCGGGTCTTATCCGCAGCCATGCCGCGGACAAATGCCAGCACAATCCCCACAATCAGGCAAAGACCGGTCAAATCAAACACCAGGGCT
>JBDRPM010000168.1:0-14085 GCA_043827005.1 Pseudomonadota bacterium
CTGATTCCTAAAAGCTTAAGAGAGTATGCCAATCTGTCAAAAGAGATTGTTCTTGTGGGCAACCTGGACCGCTTCGAAATCTGGGCACGAGAGCAATGGGATGAGACCAACAAACGAATGGAGCAAAAACTCAAAAAAGAAGAAGTAAGAGAGGAAATAGCTTCTTTAGGGTTGTAAATCAATGGGATTTGAGCATACGTCAGTAATGCCTCAACAGGTGCATGAGCACCAGAACCTAAAGCCCGGGCACATATGTGTGGATTGTACCCTGGGTGGCGCTGGTCATGCCCTTGCAACAATCAAGGCCATTCTCCCGGACGGGATGCTCATTGGCATTGATCAGGACATTGATGCCATAACCCATGCAAAAAAAGTCTTAGAACCATTTAAAAACAATGTACGGCTGTTCCACAGTAATTTTAGCGATCTTGCGCAGATTCTGAGCACAAACAATATTGACGGTGCAGATTCGATACTCCTTGACTTGGGCTTTTCACTGAACCAGTTGACAAACGGCAAACGCGGTTTCAGCTTTAACAAAAACGAGCCTTTGGACATGCGAATGGATATTCGAAACAAGTTAACAGCCTTTGAGATTGTCAATTCATTCCAGGAGAGTGAGCTGGTCGATCTTTTTTTTACATATGGCGAAGAAAAATTTTCCAGACGGATTGCCCGAAAGATCCTGCAGGAACGCATTGTTGCTCCCATCCAGACCAGTTCCCAACTGGCAGACTTGATAAAAGCGGTTATTCCTGCAAAATTCACTTATAAACAGCGCATTCATCCGGCCACAAGAGTTTTTCAGGCTTTAAGAATTGCGGTTAACAAAGAGATTGAAAAGCTTGAAATGTTTATGAATGCCGTGCCCGGCCTTTTGGCCAGAAACGGAAGACTGTGTGTGATCTCTTTTCATTCTCTTGAGGACCGGATTGTAAAACAATCCATTAAAAAATTTGAAAACGGCTGCTCCTGCCCAAAAGAACTGCCTGTCTGTTTATGCGGTTTTGTACCACAATTAAAATCTGTTTTTAAAAAACCGATAGTCCCGACACAACAAGAGATCGAAGCCAACCCCATGGCCCGGAGCTCAAAATTAAGGATAGCCCAGAAAATATAAACCATGGCCATCATCAACAACATACCATCAACCCAAAGCCGCCCCAAGCCTATCGGCCTGTTTTGGATATTGATTATCGGCCTGTTTTTCAGTGAACTGCTGGCCTACACCTGTGTTCGGACAGAAACCACCCAGATGTTGTTCAATATTTCTCAAGCACAGGAAATGCTCACCCAGGAGCAATCCTATCAAAAAAGTTTAATGGTGGAACGGGACCGCCTTAAATCCGATGACCGAATCACAAGGATTGCCAAGACACGGCTGAATCTTTCCGGAAACACATCGGCTCAAACCATTTATTGGACAGGTGATACAAAATAATGCAAAAGCCGTCCAACACAAATATGAAAAATCGAATTCTGTTCATCCAGATTCTGATGATTGCTGCCATTTTCGTGCTGGGTGCCAAATCCTTTGATATCCAGATTTTTCAGGCTGAAGAGCTGACCCGAAAAGCAGAAAACGATTATTCCAGACTGATCCAGATCACAGGAGAACGGGGAGAAATTCTGGATTCAAGAATGAACAAACTGGCCACCAGCACAGCAGCCATATCTGTCACAGCCTGCCCATTGAAAATTGAAAACCCTGCCAAAGCAGCGGCTCAGCTATCCTTAATCCTTGATATTGAGCCTAAAAAACTGGAAAAAGTTCTTTCTTCCAAACGAATGTTTGCCTGGGTGGCCAGAAGAATCTCTCCTGACCAGGCAAACCTGATTCGAAAATTAAACCTTGCGGGCATCTATTTTGAAGATGATTACAAACGATTTTATCCCAACAGAGAGGTGGCTGCCCAGGTGATCGGATTTATCGGTTCCGAGGACTCAGGGCTTGAGGGATTGGAATTTAATTTCAACTCAACCCTTGAAGGCCGAACCGGCGACATCATGCTCAAACGTTCAGGCAATGGCGGTATCCTTGGCCTTGATAAAGAAAAAAGAGCTGCTCTCAAAGGCCAGTCCATTGTATTGACCATTGATAAAAAAATCCAGTACCTCAGTGAACAGACCCTTGAAAAAACAGTCCTTGCCCACCAGGCACAATCAGGGATTGCCCTGGTGATGCGACCTGCCACAGGTGAGTTATTGGCCATTGCACATTATCCCCAGTTCAATCCAAATAATTTTAAAGCACAGGAAAAAGAAATTTTCCGCAATCGGTCTGTAACCGATGCCTTTGAACCCGGTTCCGTCATCAAAGTGTTTACTGCTGCCACAGCCCTTGAACAGGGGTTTTCACCCAAATCCATCTTTTTTTGTGAAAACGGCACCTATAAAATCGGAAAATTTATTGTTCATGACACCCATCCCCATGAATGGCTTTCCATCAATCAAATCATTCAATATTCCAGTAACATCGGGGCGGTCAAACTCATTGAAACGGTTGGGAATAAGGCTCTTTACCAAAAACTGGATGCCTTTGGCTTCGGGGAAAAAACCCAGTTGGGCTGTCCGGGCGAAACATCGGGCAATCTGCTGGATTATAACCAATGGTCCAGAATTGATGCCGGGTCCATTTCCTTTGGCCAGGGCATCTCGGTCTCTGCTGTGCAGTTGATCAGCGGTATCAGTGCCATTGCCAACAATGGGCGCCTGATGAAACCGCTGCTGATCAAACAGATCCTTTCCAACAAGGGCGAAACATTAAAAATCAATCATCCTGAAACCGTCCGTCAGGTCATCAGCGAGCAGACAGCAGACCAGATCAAACGAATGATGAATCTGGTGGTCCAGGAAAAAGGAACAGGCACCCGGGCTGCCATGGACAGATATTCAGTATGCGGCAAAACCGGGACTGCTCAAAAAGCCCTGAAAAACCAGAAAGGCTATTCAAAAGATAAATACACCTCTGTTTTTGCCGGGTTTGCCCCTCTGGACAAGCCTGAACTGGCCATTTTAGTGATCATTGATGAGCCCCAGAAACAATACTACGGCGGTGACGTAGCAGCACCTGCTTTTAAAACCATTATGACAGAATCGTTCAGTTACCTGAACATTATGCCGGAAAAGGATCAACAAATGATTGCAGCTCTTCTAAACGGGGGCGGCAAATGAAACTGTCTGAATTAATCAAAGATTGTCCCGGCATCAACTTTGATATTAAATCCGCATTGGCCTTTGCCATGGCTGTCAACAACCCGGACATTGCGGCCATTACATCTGATTCAAGACAGGTTCAACCCGGATCTTTGTTCATTGCAGTCAAAGGATTCAAAGCGGATGGGCATCACTTTATCCATCAGGCCTTTGAAAATGGAGCAGTTGCTGTCGTTGCCCAGGAAAAACCAGATGCGCTGAAAAAACCGGATGCCCAGGAAAAAATCCTTGTTGTTGAAAACTCCCGACAGTGCATGGCAGCCCTTGCAGCCAATTTTTATGGCCATCCATCCCAAGGGATGACCCTTGTGGGCATCACCGGAACCAATGGAAAGACAACCAATACCTGGCTGATTGAAAGCATCTTTAATGCCGCAGGGTTTAACACAGGCGTGATCGGAACCATCAATATCCGGTACAACGGCCAACACACAGACAACCCCATGACCACTCCGGATGCCATTAATCTGCAAAAAATTTTAAAAGAGATGAAAACTGCAGGGATCACCCATGTCATCATGGAAGTCTCATCCCATGGCCTGGACTTGAACCGGGTTGATGGCTGCCAGTTTGATGTGGGTGTGTTTACCAACCTGACCCAGGACCACCTGGATTACCATCAGGACATGGACGACTACTTTAATTGTAAACAACAGCTATTCACACGCTTTTTAGGCCCGGGCACCCCCAAAAACGGTATTGCTGTCCTCAATGTTGATGACCCAAAAGGTGCTGAGCTGTTCAATACACTTGAATGCAGATGTCTGGGTGTCAGCCGGGTTCAGGAAACAGACATTCATTCAAAACAGATTACAGACGATATCAACGGACTGTCCGGCACTATCTGTCTTGGCAATGGCTTGTTTAATTTTACTTCAGCCCTCACAGGCCGGTTCAACCTTGAAAACATCCTGTGCGCAGCCGGTGCAGCCCATGCATTAAAAATTCCATTGGAAACCATCAAAGCTGGAATTCAGTCCTGTCAAATCATCCCCGGGCGGCTGGAGAAAATAGCCAACCCCATTGGCCGACATATATTCGTGGATTATGCCCATACACCGGATGCGCTTAAATCCATTTTAAGTACATTAAAACAAAGGGCTCCAAAACGATTGATCACGGTATTCGGATGCGGTGGAGATCGGGACACAACAAAACGGCCTTTAATGGGTACAATTGCCGGCAAGTTCAGTGATATCACCATTGTCACCTCGGACAATCCCAGAACAGAAGACCCGAATCTGATCATCTCCCAGATCCTTGCCGGAATGACAGATTTTGAACAATTAACCCCTGCACAAATAGAATCCAATCCATTTAGACCAGGGATTGTGGTTGAACCAAACCGAAAAAAAGCCCTGGAACAGGCCATCATGATTTCAAAACCCGGCGACACCATCGTTGCTGCCGGCAAAGGCCATGAAACATACCAGATCCTTGGCTCAGACACCATTCATTTTGATGATTCAGAAGAACTGAAAATAGCTGCACACGCTTTTAACACTCAATTTTTACCCATAGACTGGACCATTCAGGATCTGGCAGCCGCTCTGGAAGTCCAGCCGACTATCTGCACTTTGAATTCAGATCAACGATTTGCCGGTATTTGTACAGATTCCCGGCACATTAAAACCGATCAAGTGTTTCTGGCGTTAAAAGGAGACCATTTTGACGGTCACTCCTTTATTCCGGGCTTAATTGATCAAGGCATTAAAGCAATAATTGCAGAGCACGGTTTTCCCCACTGCCTTAATAAAGGCACCACTGAGAGCGCTACTGAAAATGCCCTCCTCATTTTCGAAGTAGCAGACACTCTTATTGCGTTAGGACAGCTGGCCCGGTATCAGCGACAGCGATCAAACGTTCGACTGGTCGCTGTTACCGGCTCCAGCGGTAAAACCACCACGCGCAAGATCATCGAACAAATTTTTAATACCCGGTTTCATACCCATAGCACCCATAAAAATTTCAACAATGAAATCGGAGTCCCTTTAACCCTTTTGAATCTGTCTGCCCGCCACGAGTGGGCCATTGTTGAAATGGGCATGAATCATGCCGGTGAAATCTTACGACTCAGCCGGATGGCCATGCCGGATATCGCCATTATCACCAATACCGCCGGGGTCCATCTTGAAGGATTGGGCAGTGTGGAGAATGTGGCCAGGGCCAAAGCTGAAATATTTGAGGGGATCAAGGAAAACGGTACAGCCATTTTGTCTGCCCAGGACATGAACAAAGATATTCTTGAATCTGCTGCCCGCAAACAAATTAATAAGGATAAGATCCTGTTTTTCGGATCAGGCCCTGAATCTGTTATACAGGCAGAAAATATTGATACCCAGGGCCAAACCACTCAATTTACCGCCCTCTTTGACGGCCAGCAATGCCCGGTTCAAATTCATTCTCCAGCCCGGTTTATGGTGGACAATTGTCTGGCCGCCATAGCTGTCGCCAGGACAGCCGGAATTGACAGCGACTGCATTCAACGCGGAATTGCAGCATTTAAGCCAGCCCCGGGCCGGATGAACATCTATCAATTGTGTGAGAACGTCCATGTTATTGACGATACATACAATGCCAACCCTGCCTCGGTTGCCCAGGCATTGCACACGCTGGCATCTGTCAGCAAAGGGCAGACCAGCATCGCCGTTCTTGGTGACATGCTGGAACTGGGCACGGTGTCTGATCAGCTTCATTATGAAATCGGCCAACTGGCTGCCAGGCTTGGTATCAACCAATTGTTTTTATACGGAACCCAGGTTGAGCAGATTCAAAACGGGGCCATTCAACAAGGTTTTACACCAGAAAATATATGGCACACAGACAAGGAACAAATTGTTCAAACCATCATCAGCAGTTTAGAAAAAAACACCTGGATACTGGTAAAAGGTTCCCGGGGAATGACCATGGAAAATGTCATCAAAGGACTACAAACAATATCAACGGTAAATTTGAGAGGTTATGGTGAAAAATAACTTTAACGAAAACCGGTCAAGCAATGACAGAAGAAAATTTTGTTACACATCCTATTCTCCGGAAAGACGCTCAGGAGTTGATAGAAGAGAAGTGAATACTGCTCAATTAAAAAAAAGAACAGCCTGAAAGGTTAACGATGCTATACGAATTTTTATATCCATTTCATGTTGATTTTTCATTTTTGAATATATTCCGGTATATTACCTTCAGAACCATCTATGGTGGATTAACCGCATTTTTAATCTGTTTTCTGTTTGGCCCCTTTGTGATCAGAAAGTTGACACAATTCCAGATTGGTCAGATCATTCAAACCGACGGCCCTAAATCCCATCTGGGCAAACAGGGTACCCCCACCATGGGCGGCATCCTCATCCTTGCGTCAATTTTTATATCTGTACTGATCTGGGGCAATTTATCCAACCATTATGTGACCATTCTTTTGCTGACCCTGATGCTGTTCGGAGTTATCGGATTTATCGATGACTACCTGATGCAGATCAAAAAAAGAAACATGGGGTTCACGGCCAGGGGCAAATTTTTAATCCAGGTGTTGTTCGGGCTGATCATCTCCTATCTGATCTACCAATGCCCGGATTTTAATTCCAAACTGACCATTCCGTTTTTCAAGGACCTGTCTCCTGATCTGGACATTTACTACATTCCTTTTGCCTGCCTGGTGATTGTGGGAACCAGCAATGCCGTTAATCTCACCGATGGTCTGGATGGCCTGGCCATTGGCCCCTTTATCGTGGCCTCGGTCACCTATATGTTTTTTGCCTATGTATCCGGTCACATCCAGATTGCAGAATACCTGCATGTCCGGCATATTGCTGCTGCCGGTGAAATAGCAGTCATCTGCGGTGTTCTGGCCGGTGCAGGCATGGGATTTTTATGGTTTAACGCACATCCTGCCCAGATTTTTATGGGTGATTCAGGATCCATCCCTCTGGGCGGCATCCTGGGAACCATTGCCGTGATCACCAAGCAGGAGATCCTGCTGCTGATCGTGGGCGGCCTCTTTGTCATGGAAGCGCTTTCCGTTATCATCCAGGTTTCTTATTTTAAATTGTCAAAAGGGAAACGCATATTTCGAATGGCGCCGTTACACCACCATTTTGAGCTTAAAGGCTGGCATGAATCCAAGGTGATTGTCCGGTTCTGGATTATATCCATTACCCTGGCATTATTATCATTGAGCACATTAAAGATAAGGTAATTTTTTTGAACCAAAAACAACCATCATATACGCTGATCATCGGACTGGGAAAATCAGGTCTGTCCATGGCTAAATTTTTACACGCCAGGGGTGAACGCGTGGTTGTCACAGATATTGATCCGTCAACAAGCGATGCTGCTAAAGAATTAACAGCACTTGGCATTCAAACCCAGATCGGTTTCCATGATCAGGACACCTTTAACCAGGCAGACTGCATGGTCCCAAGTCCCGGTATTCCATTGACCAGCCCCTATATTCAGACAGCCATAAAAAACAGCGTTCCCGTTAAAAGCGAACTGGATATTTTTTATCAGAACAACAAACTGCCAGTCATTGCCATCACCGGCACAAACGGAAAAACAACCACCACTACCCTGATCGGAGAGATGCTGACCGCCTGTGGGTACCATCCCTTTGTGTGCGGGAATATTGGAACACCATTGGTGGAACTGTTCATGTCCGGTCAATCACATGATACCGTTGTGGCATATGATATCGTTGTGGCTGAAATTTCCAGCTTCCAGATGGACATCTCCAAAGCCTTCAGGCCGGATGTGGGTGTTTTATTAAACATCAGTGAGGACCACCTTGACCGGTACAAAACCTTTGAAGCCTATCAAGCGGCAAAATGGCGATTGTTTGAATATCAGACAAATAACGATATTGCTGTGATCAACCTGGATATCCAGGGGTTTGAAACCGCTTCAAAACAACTGTCTGCAAAAATTTATGGGTTCTCATCCAAAAGTGTTAAAACGGCTGTGTGTCAGGCAAGCATCAGCAAAGATGCCATTATCATCCATACCAAAAAATCAATCCGGAAAATTAAAACAAACTCTTTAAAAGAACTGCCCGGAACCCATAATCATGAAAATATAGCTGCGGCCATTCTTTCAGGCCTGGCTGTCAATGCAGATATCAGCGGTCTTGAAAACGGGCTGACAACATTTAAAAATCTGGCCCACAGGATTGAATTTATCCGGTCTGTCAACGGGGTTAAATTTTATAACGATTCTAAAGCTACCAACACCGATGCCGTCATCCGGGCCATTCAATGTTTTGAAAAAAATATTGTGCTGATTCTGGGCGGCCGGGGTAAGGGCACGGATTTTTCTCAACTCATTGATACGGTCAAGACATCTGTAAAAGCGATCATAGCTCTTGGAGAAACAAAATCAACAATCAAAGAAACCTTTGATTCAGTCTGTCCGACAAAACTGGTTTCAAGCATGAAAGAAGCGGTTCAGGCAGCCTGTGCCTGCTCAACCAGGGGTGATATTGTCCTTTTATCCCCGGCCTGCGCCAGCTTTGACATGTATGACAATTATGCCCAAAGGGGATTTGATTTTGCAACCCAGGTCAAAGAACTGATAGAGGAATAACATGACAGAAAACCATCACCCCATGCATCCGTTTTTCAGTGAAAAGAGTATTCTTTTTCCTGTCATTCTGCTGTGCGGGATCGGAATTGTGATGGTGTATTCTGCAAGCTCGGCCATCAGTATGGAAAACCATAATACCCTTTTTTACTACATGAAAAAACAGGCTGTTTTCTTCTGCCTGAGCCTGGGTGTGATGTTTGTTACAGCCTCTTTGCCCTATCAGATTTACAAAAAATGCTCCTACATCATTTTGTTTGCTGCCATTGCACTTCTTGTAGCCGTTCTTGTTCCTGCTCTCAGCGTAAAAGCCGGCGGTGCGAACCGGTGGCTGAATCTGGCAGGCTTCGTCTTTCAGCCGGCCGAGTTTGCAAAACTGGCCCTGATCATTTTTCTGGGATATTCTTTGTCCAAAAAACAGGCCCTGATCAAAGATTTTTCCGTCGGGTTTGTCCCCCATGTTTTTGTTTTCAGTGTTTTTGCCTGCCTGATCATTATTCAACCGGATTTTGGAACCATTGTGGTCCTGGGCTTGATCACCTGGGGTATGATGTTTATTGCCGGGGTAAAAATCAGCCACCTGCTGTCTCCTGCTCCTGTGATCATTCCTTTGATCTATTTTATGGTGGTCAAGGTGGAATACCGCCTGGATCGAATTCTTGGATTTTTAAATCCCTGGGATGACCCCCACAACACAGGTTACCAGATCACCCACTCATTAAAAGCATTCGGTTCCGGCGGAATCTTTGGAAAAGGCATTGGCCTGAGCATGCAGAAAATGCATTACCTGCCCGAACCCCATACAGATTTTATTTTCTCAATTATCGGAGAAGAACTGGGGTTGATCGGTGTGCTAACCGTCCTTGGGTTGTATCTGGTGTTATTGCTCAAAGGGAGCCGGATTGCCAAGACATCCAAAAGCATGTTCGGAGCGATCACCGCAGCCGGACTGACCATGTATATCGGGGTTCAGGTCATTATCAACACCGGTGTCACTTTAGGGCTTTTGCCGACCAAGGGACTGACCCTGCCCTTTATCAGTTACGGTGGTACCTCCTTGATCATCAATATGGCAGCCATGGGGATTTTAATGAATATCGGAGCGTCACAATATGATGAACAAACCATTTAAGCTCATCATAGCCGGTGGGAAAACCGGCGGGCATCTGTTTCCCGGCATTGCCATTGCCCAGGCACTGCAACGGCTGTCTAAACATACAAGCATTTTGTTTGTGGGCACTGACGCACCCTTTGAAACCAGGACGCTTCAATCTTACGGGTATGCACACAAATCCATCTATTCAAAGCCCATCAAAGGCGGCAGTCTTATGGGCAAACTGATCTCTGTCTGTATTATCCTGGTTTCCGTGATCCAGTCTTTGATCATCATGAAAACCGTTAAACCCGACTTTGTCATCGGCGTGGGCGGATTTTCATCCTTTGCTGTGGTACTGGCCGCCTGGATGCTGAATATCCCTACCGCCATCCAGGAGCAGAACGCCATTCCCGGAATCACCAACCGGATGCTGTCCAGGTTTGCCAGGGCTATTTTTACCTCTTTTGAACACACTCAAGGGTTTATCAATAACCCGAAAGTCTGCTATGTGGGAAACCCGGTCCGGAAAACCGAACTGACTGATGCTGCCAAAATATCCTGCACGCCTGAACTTGACCCGGACCGGTTCACTCTCCTGATCACCGGGGGAAGCCAGGGTGCTTCCAGCATAAACACTGCGGTTATGGATGCCCTTGAACTGATGAAAAATTCAGATCAGCTGAACATCATTCACCAGACCGGCATCAAAGAAGAAACCCTGGTCAAGGAACGATATCAGCACCTGAATATCACGGCAATATCAAAAGCCTTTTTCCATGATATGCCAGCCCTTCAAAAAAGGGCAGATCTTGTTATTGCCCGGGCCGGTGCCGGTACGCTCTCAGAATTATGTATTCTTGGCAAGCCCGCCATCCTGGTTCCATTTCCCCATGCAGCCGATGATCATCAAACTGCAAATGCACGGGCCCTGGAAGAAAAAGGGGCGGCAGTCATCATCAAAGACAATGAGCTGACCGGAAAAACGCTGATGACAATGATAAAAGCACTGATGCAGGACAAACCAAGACTTGAAAAAATGGGCAATGCATCAAAGGCGCTGGCCATGCCGGAAGCAGACCTGGAAATAGCAGGACACATATTACAGACAAAGAATTACAGGGGATAAATCATGTATCAAAAAAATTACCATATCCATTTTGTCGGCATCGGCGGCATTGGCATGAGTGGAATTGCAGGGCTGCTCATCAGCCTGGGCTACAAAGTATCTGGATCAGATTTAAAATTATCCCCTATCACCAAACGGCTGGAAGAAAAAGGTGGAATCATCTTTAAAGGTCACAGCAAAGACCAGCTGGTCAATGTTGATGTGGTGGTCACCTCATCTGCCATTGCCAAAGAAAACCCGGAAGTTGTCCGGGCCAGGGAACTGGGGCTTCCCATTATCCCGCGCGCTGAAATGCTGGCTGAACTGATGCGGATCAAATATTCGGTTGCCATATCCGGCGCCCATGGTAAAACCTCTACCACATCCATGATTTCTCAGATCCTTAACACAGCCGGTCTTGACCCGACAGTTATCATTGGCGGGCTGCTCAAAGGACTGGATACCAATGCCCTTCACGGCAGTGGCGACTTTATTGTGGCTGAAGCCGATGAAAGTGACGGATCATTTTTAAAATATGCGCCAGCCATTGCCGTGGTCACCAACATTGATCTTGAGCATCTTGATTTTTACAAAGGCATTGAAGACATAAAAGATAAGTTTATTCAGTTTATCAACTCTGTTCCTTTTTACGGGCTTGCCATTCTCTGTCTGGACAATGAACACATCCAGAATATCCTGCCCCGGATCAATGTCCGTTATACCACTTACGGCATGTCAGCCCAGTCTGATCTTCAGGCCAGGAAAATCTGCTTTAAAAACAATAAAAGCACGTTCAGCGTTTATCATCATGAAGAATCTTTGGGTGAAATTCATCTGAATATTGCCGGCAAACACAATGTTTTAAATTCTCTGGCCGGTATTGCAGCAGGACTTGAGCTGGACATCCCGTTTAAAACCATCAAAAAGGCGTTGGAAGAGATGAGCGGTGTTAAACGACGTCTTGAATTAAAAGGAAAGAAAAACGGAATCACAGTCATGGATGACTATGGTCATCATCCCACAGAAATATTGGCAACACTGGCCGCCATCAGAGAAAGCTACAGTGAAAAACGACTGATTGTTGTATTCCAGCCTCACCGGTATTCAAGAACCCAGGGACTGTTTGATGAATTTACCCGGTCCTTTTACCAGTCCGACATTCTTATTGTGTTACCGATTTACGCAGCCAGTGAACAGAAGATTGAAGGGGTTTGCGCTGAAAAGCTTTGTCAGGGCATAAAAGACCATGGTCATAAAGATGTATCCTATGCCCCGGATTTTAACCAGGCATTGTCCATCATCACCCACAAAGTTAAAAAAGACGACATTGTTCTGACCCTGGGCGCGGGTGACATCTATACTTTGGGTGAAGAACTGGTGGAGTTACTATAAACATATGAGCAGACAAAAGGACATATACTCGCAGTTAATATCACAGTTTGATCTGTTAATTGATGAGCCCATGAAAAACCACACCTCCTTTAAAGTGGGCGGTCCTGCTGACCTGTTTGCTCAACCCAAAACTCTTGACCAGCTGAAAGATCTTTTAAAAACAGCTCGCAAAGCAGATATTCCGGTGATGCTGTTCGGAAGCGGAACCAATCTGTTAATAACCGACAAAGGAATCAGAGGGCTTGTGATCACCACAAGGCAACTCAAATCTGGTATTCAAATGCTTCAGACAGACAACAACCAGTTCCTGATTCAGGCTGATGCAGGCGAACAGCTGTCCAAAGTCTGCAGGTTTGCAATGGATCATTCATTATCCGGCCTTGAATTTGCCGTTGGTATTCCCGGCACCCTGGGCGGGGCAGTGTTCATGAATGCCGGCACCCCGGATGGAAACATGGCCGGTATTATAGAGTGTGTGAATATAATAAATCCTGATACCCTTAATATAGAAACCCTGCAGCACACAGATCTTTGTTTTTCATACCGACAAAGCAGTCTGTCCGGCATTCTCTTTGCTGCAACCCTAAGGCTAGTCCATTCTGACCCGGATCAAATCAGAATCAAAATGGACCTGAACCTGAAGAAAAAAACCAGCAGCCAACCCCTGGGTGTGGCCAGTGCCGGATGTTTTTTTAAAAATCCAGGCCAGGGAAAACCCGCAGGCCAGCTCATAGAAGAAGCGGGTTTAAAAGGAATGCGAATCAATGATGCCCAGATATCACAAATCCATGCAAATTATATTGTAAACCTTGATCAGGCCACATGCCAGGATATCCTTCAATTAAAACAAATGGTCCAGGAGACCATTATGAAGCAATATCACATCAAACTTGAAACAGAAGTGAGGATTGAAGGTGAATAAAACACATAAAGCAAACCGGTATAAACCAGAGGCTATGGGTATCAATTCCGATGCATCTGATATTGGATACGGCATTGATTTTTGTCTAAAATGCATCATGACCGTGTCAGTTATCAGTATCGTGAGCCTGGCATCCATTTTTGTCTATGATTTTATTACTCAATCTAAGGTTTTTAATATACAAAAAATCCTGATTTCAGGCACGCTTCGATCCACAGAAACTGAAATTCTGGAGCTGGCTGATTTGAAAATCGGTTGCAACATTTTTGAACTGAATCTATTCTCCATTGAAAAAAAGATTGCCTCACATCCCTGGATTCAATCTGCCCACGTAAAAAGGGACCTGCCAGCCAATCTGCTCATAACCATTATTGAACAGCAACCCCTGGCCATTGTGAAAATTGAAAACCTGGCTGACATTTTAATCAATGGCAAGGGCAGGCCGTTCAAAGAATATGATCCACAAACCGATCGAATCACAGATCTGCCTGTCATTACAGGGCTTGATCTGACATCCAGGAACAATGAATACCTGTTTAATGGCCTGTTGTTTAATTCCATTATGGATTTTCTGGGCACCCAGGGATTAAGCCAGGTCAAACAGATCAAAGGCGATAAACACACAGGGATCATGATTGAAACAAAAGATATTTATAATCGCAGACCCGAAAATCTACAGGATACGCTCATGATTAAACTGGGATTTGATGGTTTTAACGCCAAATTAAATCGTGCAAAAAAGATTAGCGACTATATTGATACATACTTTCCTGAACGAATCAT
>JBDRPM010000169.1:0-3000 GCA_043827005.1 Pseudomonadota bacterium
TGGCAATATCCGGGTCAACATTGATTTCATAATCTTCTTTCATGTCTTTGACCCTGAAATACCAGTTATCCCGTTCCTGATCTTGAGATATGGTTTTTAATACCCCGTCAAAGTGGTAGTAATTTTTTGTTTTTTCTGAAACCAGAAAACTGGTGAACATGTTATATTTTAAACGGATTTCATTAAGATATTTTATGATTTTTTCAGGGTTGGTTTCTCCATGGATCAACCAGTCCCGCAAAAATGTGTCAGTGGCCATTAAAGAAGAGATAAACACTGGTCGAAGCAGGTCACGCTGGATTTCTGAATAGATATTGTCACTGGTTAAGGGCAGGCCTCTTGAAGATATTTCAGCCCGCAGGGATGTTCTGGAAACAAAATAGCTGGTAAGGCTTGTGAATAAAAAACCGGTTGCCAGCAATAGACCAACACCTGCCAGGAGTTTAGCTTTTCTGCTCATTTATGTCTCCATTTGAAAAAATCGTATCTGTTAAAAACTTTCAATAATCTTATGGGTCAGGTTGTTGATAATGTGTGTGCACCATTGAACCGTCTGGTTAAAATCGGTCAGGGTGGCAATGCAATGATGGGAATGGATATACCGCACCGGAATGCCCAGGGTAATGGTGGGGATGCTTCGGTCGTGAAGGGTGATCACACCGGCATTGTTTCCGCCACCGGATCGAACAGCTTCTTGAACGGTGATTTTGTGTTTTCCGGCAATGTCCATGGCAAATTGCACAAACCGGGGGTTTGCCAGGACAGACCGATCCATGTGGCGGATTTGAGGCCCTTTTCTTAATCCGGCCTGGATGAAATCGCTGGTGTTGAATGTGTCATCGGCGGGTGTGCCTTCAAGGCAGATGGCAATGTCCGGGTTTATGTTCCGAACTGATACATTGGCGCCTCTTAGCCCCAGTTCTTCCTGGACCGACAGCACACCGCTGACCTCAAGATTAAGATCTGGTTTGATATGATGTTTCATCACTTCAAGAAGGGCTGCACACCCCAATCGGTCATCAAAGGCTTTGCCAAACATCAGATCCTTTTTTTTATCATAAAAAAACTTTACATCCGGCACAACCGGTGCCCCGATTTTGATGTGAAACAGTTCAGCTGCTTCCTGTTTTGAGGTGGCCCCGATATCAATGACCATACCGGCAATGGTTAACGGCTGTTTTGTTTCATCCGGGGTCATGAAATGGGTGGGTTTGGATGCCACCACACCTTTGATCCATTCTCCTTTGGAGTTTTTAATGCGGACCGCATGGGCACTGATGGCCTGGGGGTTCCAGCCCCCCAGGTTCATGAATTTAAGGGTTCCGTTGCTGTTGACGGACTGGATCATAAATCCGACCTCATCGGAATGGGCATCGATCATAATTTTGGGCAGGCCTGCGGTGTGAGGTTTTTTGTGGATAAATAAATTTCTGATCCGGTCTTCTTCAAGGTTAAAAGAAGGGGGGATATAGGATTTGGCAATTTCAACCACCGGGTCTTCAAAACCTGAAACGCCGGGCGCATTGGATAGTTTTTCAATGAGTTTGACACAGTCCATATGGGTTTTTCCTCTCGTAATGGTTTGTAATCAGCTGTATTTTTTATTCATTTGTTTCAAGTGGTTTATCTGTTTCCAGCAGCCGGATCATATCATCCAAAGATTGACCAGACTGGATACACATTGGTTCTGTCTGTCCGGGGAAGACCAGTTCAATGGATTGACAGTGAAGGCCCAGCCGGGTGTAATTGCATTTGTTTTTTAAAAAGTCGATGGATTTTTTTGATCCATAGCGGGTGTCACCGGTAACCGGGTGGCCGGCCAATTTTGCGTGACGGCGAATCTGATGTTTGCGGCCGGTGATCAGATCGATTTGGATTAATGAATAGTGACGGCTTTTATCAATCAGTTTGTAACGGGTCTGGCAGGCTACAAGCTGTCCACTGCCTTTGGGATTGTTCCTGCCCCCGGCTGTCTTTGCCAATGGATACTGCCACACCCGATATCCCGGGTCAGGCAACTGCGCCTCCACAAGGCCGTGGACCAGGGCCATGTATTTTTTTTTGACCTGCCCCTGTTTAAATTGTTCTGATAACTGGGCCAGGCTGTCTGCATGGGTTGCCAGCAACATAACACCACTGGTCTCCATGTCCAGCCGGTGAACCGGATGAACCGTAAAACCGGGTTCCAGGCCAGGGCGGGCGGTTATTTGTGTATCCGATCCAAGCATTTGCGTAACAATCGAGACAAGGTCATGGCCCGGATCATTGTGAACACTGACACCACAGGGTTTGTCCACGGCAAGCCAGCCGTTTTGTGCCTGAATAATATGAATGGAACTGATCGCCTCTGCCAATGGTATAAATCCAGAAAAAGAATTGTTATCCATATCTTTTACCATATCTTTGGTTCAGTTGAAAGGTCTATGGTGTTTAAGCGATAAGGATGGCGGGTTGTATTATTCCAAATGTATCCGATTATTTGCGTTGCAGGTCAAAATCAATGGTCAAGATTGTCTCTTCTCCGGTTATGGTATCTTTTTGAACCATCTGTTTTTTTCCAACAAGTCTTTTGTCAAACGGGGTTCCGGGGAAAGACGTCCACCTGACCGTAAGGGGGATGGATCGATTATACTGCAGCAACTGGTCTTCACTCATATCCACGGTCTTTTTAATGGAATCACAGGTTCCTTGAGCGGTTTCAATGATTTTACCCTTATAGTCTGCTGCTTTTGAAGTGCCATAAATATGAAGGTTGTACGTTCCGTTCGGGTCAAATAAAAGGTGGATGGTAGCGTCATGATTTTCTGTTTCCCCAGATATCCGGGTTCTGTCTGAAAGGCCATTCACAGATGCACTGACCTTGCTTGTTCTGGTATAAATCCGTCCCCCCTGTCTGTTGCCGGATGAGCAGGGATGGCAGTCATTTTCTTCATGCGTTTCATCCTTTTCATTGACGGTCGCGGTCATTTCACCAAAGGTGTCGGGTTTTCCGATCCGTTT
>JBDRPM010000170.1:0-2521 GCA_043827005.1 Pseudomonadota bacterium
GCCTTGTGCTTATTCTGATTTTTCCGCAACTTGTTCTCTGGCTGCCGATCGTTGCGTATGCAAAATGATGGTATTACCAATTTTAGCAAGTCAAAGCATACGACATGGGATTGCAAGCATTATCTATTTTGGATTCTGAAATATCAGAAAAAGCTTATATTTCGTGATCTAATGAAACATTTAGGTGAAATCATGAGAGAATTGGCATTGCAAAAGGAATCAAATATAATAGAAGGATATCTGATGGGAGATCATGTCCATCCTTAAATGCTCTCATTATTAACCAGTCATTATATCATTAGCACCCCCCCCCCAAAGGAGAAGTTCCATGAGCAAGCAGGATGTTGTTGAAACCATCGAGGCCCAGATTGCAGTCCACTGGAAAGAAGAGGACTATTATTACCCTTCCACAAAATTCATCGCTCAGGCCAATCTTACTGATCCTGACATTTTTGAACGGTTCAGTCTGGATAATTTTCCTGATTATTTTATTGAGTATGCCCAGCTTTTAACCTGGTATAAATACTGGGATCAGGTTTTGGATACCAGTGATGCTCCCTGTTACAAATGGTTTAAAGGCGGCCTGATCAATGCCAGTTTTAATTGCATTGACCGCCATTTAAAAGCCAGTAAAAATAAAACAGCCATCCATTTTGTTCCTGAACTTGAAGAGGAACGGGTGGATCATATCACCTATCAGGAACTGTATGTTCGCGTGAATGAATTTGCAGCTTTGTTAAAAGATTTTGCCGGGCTCAAACGGGGTGACCGGGTGACCATTCACATGCCCATGTCTGCCGAACTGCCCATTACCATGCTGGCCTGTGCCAGGCTGGGTGTCATCCATTCTGTGGTTTTTGGCGGTTTTTCTGCCAGTGCCTGTGCTGACAGAATCGTGGATTCAAACTCACGGGTTCTGATCACCATGGATGCCTATTACCGGGCTGGTAAACTGTTGAACCATAAAGTCAATGCTGATGAAGCGGTCAGGCTGTCTGAAAAAGCCGGTCAAATCGTGGATAAAGTCCTGGTCTGGCAACGATATCCGGGCAAATACGCTTCTGACACGCCCATGAAGGACCAAAGAGATGCATTTGTAAATGAGCAGTTAAAAAATTATTATGGCAAACGGATTGAGCCTGAAAAAATGCTGTCCGAAGATCCGCTGTTTTTGATGTACACCAGCGGCACCACAGGCAAACCCAAGGGGTGCCAGCATGGAACCGGCGGCTATCTGTCCTATGTGACCGCCATGTCCAAATACATCCAGGATATCCATCCTGAAGATGTCTACTGGTGTATGGCAGATATCGGCTGGATCACAGGGCATTCTTTTATTGTGTACGGTCCTCTGGCGCTGGGCGCATCCACGGTTATTTATGAAGGGGTTCCCACCTATCCGGATGCCGGACGGTCCTGGCGGATTGCCCAGGATCTGGATGTCAATATCTTCCACACTGCACCCACGGCCATCAGGGCATTAAGAAAACTGGGACCGGATGAACCCGCCAAATACAATTATCATTTCAAACACATGACCACAGTGGGCGAACCCATCGAGCCCAATGTCTGGAAATGGTATGAATCTGCTGTGGGCAAGGGCGAGGCCATTATTGTGGATACCTGGTGGCAGACCGAAACCGGCGGATTTTTGTGCAGCACAGTACCTGCCCTTAAACCCATGAAACCGGGGAGTGCAGGGCCTGGTGTTCCGGGCATTCATCCGTTTATTCTGGATGATAATGGTATTGAAATTACCGAGACCGGAATTGCCGGCAATATCTGCATCCAGAACCCCTGGCCCGGGATGTTCCAGACCATATGGGGAGATCGGGACCGGTTTGTAAAGACCTATTTTGCAGATATCTGCAGGAATCCTGACAGCAAAGACTGGCAAGACTGGCCCTACCTGGCAGGGGACGCTGCCATGAAGGCAGACGACGGATATTTTAGAATCCTGGGCAGGATTGATGATGTCATTAATGTGTCTGGCCATCGTCTGGGCACAAAAGAGATCGAATCAGCAGCCCTGGTGGTGGACGAAGTAGCAGAAGCGGCTGTTGTGCCGGTTGCCCATGAGATCAAAGGCATTGAGCCGGATCTTTATGTGGCCCTTAAAACCGGGATTAAGCCCACTGAAGAACTGGCCAGAAAGATTTCAGATGCCATTTGTGAGCAGATCGGTAAAATTGCCAGGCCAAGAAAGGTCTGGCTGGTCTCAGACATGCCCAAAACCCGTTCCGGCAAAATCATGAGGCGAGTTCTGGGGGCAATATCCAATAAAAGAGATGTGGGAAATGTAATGACACTGGCCAACCCGGAAGTGGTTGAAGAGATCAGGACCATGGTTCAAAAATAGGGGAAAGGGGTCAAACCTTGAATTGTGAATCAGGCACCATAATACACAATTCAAGTTTTGACCCCTTCTGCTCCAATAAAGAAGATATCCCCATAAAGGGCTGTGGCTGTTTTTTTTGTATTGTCCGTGTCTGTCATTAACACCACGGCATCAATATATTGG
>JBDRPM010000171.1:0-16250 GCA_043827005.1 Pseudomonadota bacterium
GGTTCAAAGTCAGCGATTTTTGAGATAGTCAGAGAATTGTCTTTTCGAGATGACTTTGACGAAGGTGTTGAGAAGAAAACTCTTATAATCATTTCTGATATGATGCATCACACTTCAAAATATTCCCATTATAAAAATATAATTGATTATAAATTGTACTCTAAAAAACCTTACGCTGATGAGGTGAGGGCAAATTTGAATTTAATAAATATTAAAATCGTATATTTGCGGCGTGATAAATTGGGAAATGTCCAGGGGAAGCGTCATTTGTCATTTTGGGAAGAGTATTTTAAAGACATGGGGGCTGGAACTGTTGAGATCAGAGATGTTAGGTGAAAAGAATAAGAAATGCCAACTATCCCAAAACATACAATTTTTAATAAACGGCTCTATTCAATCAAAGATCTTGTCAGGCTCATTGGCGTGACGGAGTGGTTTTGGAGAAGTCAGATTTGGGATGGTAAGCTTCCATTTGTTCAGGTCGGCAGAAAAATGCTTATAGACAGTAAAGACCTTGAAGCATTCATTCAAAAAAACAAGATGCACTATTAAATATTTATTCTTGCGTACATAGTTCATATATGAGATTCAATTTAAACCTACTTGTGCCCGTCAAGGCAAGACAAGGAGGTAATATGGGAAGTTTGTATAAGAGGGGTGATACTTGGTGGATTAAGTATTATCGAAACGGTAAGTGTTTTCGGGAAAGTAGCGAGAGTACTTTAAAAATGGTCGCAAAAAACATGCTGGCCAGAAAGGAGGGAGATGTCGCCCAGGGAAAGATTCCTGGCGTTTTGTTTAACCGGGTGACTTTTGATGAACTGTCTGAAGATTATTTAACTGATTATAGGATTAATAAACGGAAATCTCTTGATAGGGCTAAGTTTAGCATGAAGCACCTGAAAAAAAAGTTTGAAGGAACAAGAATACCAGAGATAACAACACCAAGAATTCAAGAGTATGTATCAGACCGGATGAAATGGCAGTGTAAGGAATGCAATAGTAAATTTCATATTGGTGGAGAATTAAAATGCCCGGAATGCGGGAGCGAGAGCCTTGATAAAGGTGCTGCAAATGCCACAATTAATCGTGAACTTGCAGCTCTTAGAAGAATTTTAAATCTCGGTGCAAGACAGACTCCGCCAAGAGTTCATAGGGTTCCTTATATCCCGATGCTCAAAGAAAATAATGTTCGTAAAGGTTTTTTTGAACATAATCAGTTCATTGCATTGCGAGACGCCCTGCCCGCTTATCTGAAATCATTTGTAACATTCGGGTATAAGGTCGGATGGAGGGATAATGAAATTTCAACACTAACCTGGAATAACGTTGACCTTCAGAATGGAATTGTCACATTGGAAGTTGGAGAAACAAAAAACAATGATGCAAGAACAGTCTACCTTGATGAGGAGTTAAAAGAGATTTTCCAAAATCAATGGAATAACAGGAAACTTAAACTCACACCTTTTGTGTTCCCCAATATTGAAGGTACGAGTCAAATTGTTAATTTCAGAAGAGCTTGGAATACTGCTTGTCGGAAGATTGGAATTGGTTATGGATATAAATTATCTGAAAAATATGTCCATAAGTGGGAAGGGAAATTGCCTGCGGGTCCAACATTCCATGATTTCAGGAGAACCGCAGTGCGAAACATGGTTAGGTCTGGTATTCCTGAAAAGGTGGCTATGCTGATTTCTGGTCACAAAACAAAATCAGTTTTTGATAGATATAATATCGTTAGTGATGCTGATCTAAAGCTTGCTGCACAAAGGCAGGAAGCCTATCTTGAAACACAGATGGGCACAATTTCGGGCACAATTACCCAATTTAAAGCAAAAAAGGTTTCCAGTAAAAGCTGAAAACCCTTGGTATTAGTGGCACGCCCGGAGGGATTCGAACCCCCGACCTATGGATTCGAAGTCCAGCGCTCTATCCAGCTGAGCTACGGGCGCACAGGTGCTAAAAAAGTGTGTTGTAAATACCACAAAAAAAGCGGTTACGCAATGGTAGAATTCTGCCAAAGATATTTCAATCAGGACAGATATGTATCCATTTTTAAAAAGTTACATGCGATCACCCTGTAAATTATTTGATACTTTATTGACAAAAGTTTATTCATCATAGTAATGTTCATTGTATCGCAAGAACAATTCCACCCTTTTTTAAAAATATTTTCATCCACCATCGTTAAAAAAGGAAGGCTATGAGAAAACTAATCAAACCCGCAATTTTTATTATTATCGGTATTGTCATTGCTTTTCCAGTATTCAGTCTGACCTATTACACAATGGCGAGGACCTCAACGCCTGGTTTCTGTGCGTCATGCCATGAAATAACACCTGCTTATAATGCCTGGAAAACATCCACGCATGTCAATAATGCCCAGGGATTTACGGCTGACTGTATGGATTGTCACCTGCCAGCCCCCCAGGATACGATAAACTTTTTTTATGCCAAGACAATCCACGGCATCAAAGATGTATTTGTTCATTTCGCATATGGGACGTATGACCGGGAAAAGAGTCGTGAGCATACTTACCAAACCTTTAAGAATGCCCAATGTCAGAAATGTCACCGGAATATTTTGCATATCCCGGACAAGCGAGGAGCGATGCTGGCCCATCGGACAGTTTTATATCCAAGAGAGGGATACGAAAAAAAATGTGTGGACTGTCACAAGAATCTGGTCCATGTGGACAGCGACATATACCGATATAAGCAGAACCTGCCTCCGTATAAAGGGTTAGGGGCTTAAGCGGATTTAAGGATTTCAAATATAAAAACAGGGGGAACTATGAAAAGGACTGTACTTGTTGGGTTATTGGCCGTATCTTTCATTGGTCTATCAGCATCCGCCACTCTTGGTGCGGATGTTCAGACCAACATCCCAAAATCGAAAGAATTCAGAATTGAGCGCTCCATGTCTCCCCAGGCGATGGCGTGTATTGAATGCCACAAAAAACAGCATCCGGGTATATTTTCCGACTGGGCGGCAAGCCGTCATGCCAGTGCCAATATAACCTGTTATGATTGCCATGCTGCTGAATCTTTCGACCCTGACGTCAGCCAGTCTCATTATAAAGAATATGAGGCGAATAATACAAAATACGGACAAAAAAAATATATGGTTCCTGTCTCTGCGGTAGTCACCCCGAAGGATTGTTCTCGCTGTCATCCGGACGAAGCGATGCAGTATGGCAAAAGCAAGCATGCCAATACGCTTGAAATCATATGGAAAATCGACCCCTGGCTCAATGACGGTATGAATAGCGATTTTGAGCGGGTCAACGGCTGCTACCACTGTCACGGTACTATTTTGAAGATGACAGATAACCATCTTGACCCGGCAACCTGGCCCAATGTCGGCGTCGGCAGGATCAACATGGACGACAGCAAGGGCAGTTGTACAAGCTGTCATACAAGACATCGCTTTTCTGTTATGGAAGCAAGGAAACCCCAGGCATGCGGTCAATGTCATCTTGGACCGGATCATCCCCAGATTGAAATTTACACCGAATCCAAGCACGGCGATATCTACGATGCATTTGGAGATGAATATAACTGGACCGCAGCTCCTGGTGCCTGGACTCCGGGTGTTGACTTCAGGGGACCTACCTGTGCGTCATGCCACATGTCAGGTGCAGGCAGTGTAATGACCTCCCATGATGTTACAGAAAGGTTGTCATGGGAATTACAGGCGCCACTGACAGTCAGGCCTGAAGATTTCAAACCATTTCCTGCCCAGACCAATTGGAAGGAAGAACGGTCCAAAATGCAGGAAGTCTGCATGCAATGCCATGGAAAGCTTTGGACTCAATCCCATTACAGCCAGATGGATCAGACCATTGAAGAATATAACCAGGTTTATTTCAAACCGGCCAAAGCAAAACTGGATGAACTTTATGAAAAAGGGCTGCTGGATAAGACGCGTTTCTTTGATGAACCGCTTGAGGTTGAATACTATGAACTCTGGCATCATGAAGGCCGCCGGGCGCGGATGGGAGCAGCCATGATGGCTCCGGACTACTCTTGGTGGCATGGGTTCTATGAATGTAAAAAACGGTTCAATGCTTTTATGGAAGAAGCCAATCACTTAATCAACACAGGTAAAAAATCATATAAGGCGCAAACTTATCCAAACGCCACAGGGAATACAACTAAACCAAAAGAAATATTCAAATAAAATTTAGGATAAAAGGCAAAGGCAGCGATTCAATAGTATTTTGAATCGCTGCCTTCCTTTTTTATGTGTTGGCGAACAATAAAAAACTGGTTTGCTATTTTCCTGCAACTAAAGTTTGAACCTATTTTCAAAATACTGACTTGAAAATATTGGTGTAAACCTTTATATTAGCTTGTTTATTAATACTGAAATACAAAGGTAAGCATATGCCAATATATGAATATAAATGCAATCAATGTAACAAGGAATTTGAAACCCTGGTCATGGGCAGTTCAACTGTGCAATGCCCGGAATGTGACAGCCAGGATTTGAGCCGCCTGATGTCTGCCTGCGGTTTTGTGTCAAAAATAAGCGGTCAAGGCACTGGAGAAACGACTGTTAAATCATCATCTTCTTCTGCGTGCGGCAGCTGCTCATCTTCGAACTGCAGTTCCTGCGGGGTTAGATAGATTTTTATGAAAAAAAAGATGATTATCGGAACCCGGGGAAGCCAGCTGGCACTTTGGCAGGCTAATTTTATCAAATCAGAAATTGAGGGCCAGTTCCCCGATCTTAAGGTTGAACTTCTCATTATCAAGACAACCGGGGATCAGATCACAGATCGGCCCCTTGCCCTGGTGGGGGGAAAAGGCCTTTTTGTCAAAGAGATTGAAACCGCCCTCTTGAATAAAGAGATTGATATCGCTGTTCACAGCATGAAAGATATGCCGGGTGAACTGCCCGACGGCCTGACCATTGGTGCTATTCCGGAACGGGAAAATCCCTTTGATGTTCTGATTTCAAAAGATGGCCAGATGCTGGCAGAGTATCCAACAGGAGCAAAAATCGGCACCTCCAGCCTGAGACGGGCCTCCCAGATCAAACATGTCCGACCCGATGTTAGAATCGAATCCATCCGGGGCAACCTTGACACACGGATCAAAAAACTTCAGGCCGGCGAATATGATGCAATTGTTCTTGCTGCAGCCGGTCTTATCCGACTGGGCCAGGCCAGTGTGATCACCCAGTATCTGGATGAAACCATTATGATTCCAGCTGTGGGCCAGGGAGCGCTGTGCATTGAAACACGGACAAATGACGATGAGATTGCCATGGTTATGAAATATCTGGATCATCCGGACACCAACGTCTGTGTCACAGGCGAACGGGCATTTTTACGACAGATAGAAGGCTCCTGCCATATTCCGGTGGCCTGTTTTGCAAAAATAGTGGCCAATGGTGTTCAAATGACCGCTATTGTTGCTTCTGAAGATGGCAGACAATTGATTAAAGAACACATACTCTGTCCGGCGGATCAGGTGGAACGTTCAGGTCAGGCCCTGGCCGACCAGGTGCTTGCAAAAGGCGGCAAACAAATATTGGAGTGTTTGAATTCAAATGACAACTAAAACCGGTAAAGTCTATTTGATTGGCGCAGGCCCCGGAGATCCGGGTCTTTTAACCATAAAGGCAAAAGAATGCATTGAAACAGCCGATGTGGTTGTCTATGACTATCTGGCTTCCCCTCTTCTGCTCAAATATGCCAGAGAAAATGCCCAGATTATTTATGTGGGCAAAAAAGGGGGGGATCATACCCTGACCCAGGATGGCATCAATCAGTTGCTGGTGGACAAGGCCAAAGAGGGCCATGATGTGGCACGGCTAAAAGGCGGAGATCCTTTTGTGTTTGGCCGGGGCGGTGAAGAAGCCCAGATGCTGTTGAGCCATGGTGTATCCTATGAAGTGGTTCCAGGTGTTACATCGGCTGTTGCAGCACCTGCCTATGCCGGTATTCCCATCACCCACAGAGATCACGCTTCGTTTGTCTCCTTTATCACAGGTCATGAAAACCCGGATAAAAAAGATTCCAGCATGCAATGGGATGTGTTTGCAAAATCCAATGCCACCCTGGTTTTTTTCATGGGCGTTAAAAATCTTGGCAATATAGTCAGCAAGCTCATGGAGCATGGAAAAGATAAAGACACGCCGGTGGCCTTAATCAGATGGGGAACCACAACCCGTCAGCAAACTGTTACAGGTACCCTTGAAACCATTGTGGATGTGGTGAAAAAAGCTGGGTTAAAATCTCCTGCCAGTATTGTGATCGGTCACGTGGTCTCATTAAGGGATGAGCTGGCCTGGTTTGACAACCGGCCTTTATTTGGCAAAAAAATTATAGTCACCCGGGCCCGGGCCCAGTCCAGCAGTATGGTTTCAACATTAGACAAACTGGGGGCCCAATGCATTGAAATCCCGACCATCCGCATTGATGCACCCAAAGATTTATCCCCATTAAAAAAAGCCATCGATAATATCAAAGATTATGACTGGCTGGTCCTGACCAGTGTGAACGGGGTAAAATACTTTTTTGATACCCTGTTTGATATGGGAAAAGATGTCAGGGTTCTGGGTCATTTAAAATTTGCCTGTATCGGCCCTGTCACAAAGGAACGACTGCAGGAATATGGCATAATATCAGATATCCTGCCGGACACCTATCGGGCGGAAAGTGTTGTGGATGCTTTTTCATCGGTTGAAATCAAAGGCAAACGCATATTGCTGCCCCGGGCAAAAAAAGCCAGAACCATTCTGCCTGAAGAGCTCACAAAAATGGGTGCCATCGTTGAAGAAGTCATTGCCTATGAGACCAGCCTGTGTGAAGACGGAAAACAAGAGTTGATCACGCTTCTGGAAAACAAAGAAGTGGACGCTGTTACTTTTACCAGTTCTTCAACGGTTTCCAACTTTATGTCTTTGCTGGAATCCAAAGATGCCAAAACCCTTTTAAAGGATGTGGTGACTGCCAGTATCGGCCCCATCACATCCGATACAGCCCGTTCCCTTGGCATTGAACCGGATATCGAGGCTCAAGATTATACCATTCAAGGACTGACAGATGCATTGCTGGCCCACTACGATGACAACAAGTAAAACATGATTGCTACCGGCAACCGCCCCATTAATTATCTTCGGATATCCATTACAGACCGGTGTAATTTCAAATGCATCTACTGCATGCCGGGCGTTCCTTTTGCAGAGATCAAACATGAACAGATCGCCCGGTATGAAGAAATTTTAAAAATCACCCGGATTGCCTGTGAACTGGGCATTACAAAAGTAAGAATCACCGGCGGAGAGCCATTTGTCCGAAAAGGCATCTTCTCTTTCCTGGAACAATTAAGCGCAATTGAATCCCTTAAAGATATTTCCATTACCACCAATGGGGCCCTGCTGACCCGGGACAAAATCGCCGCCCTGATCAAACTGGGAATCAAACGGCTTAATTTCAGTTTGGACACCCTTGATCCGGCAAAATTCAAAGCAATCACTGGAAAAGATAATTTTCAAACCGTATGGAATGCCATTTTGTCTGCCCATGAATCCGGCATTTTCCCAGTAAAAATAAATGCAGTCGCCCTGAAGGGCATCAATGATGATGAGATTGCAACATTAGCTGCCCTGACATTAGAATACCCGTTTCATATTCGCTTTATCGAATATATGCCCATGGGTGACGCTGCATTCAAAGCACAGGATCAGATCCTGACCGATCAGATAAAACAAAAAATTGAATCCAGCCTGGGGATGTTGCTTCCGGTTGAACACGTCGCAAATGATGGCCCGGCCAAAAAATTCACTCTCCAGAATGCCAAAGGAATCATCGGCTTTATCACACCGGTAAGCTCCCATTTTTGTTCTGATTGCAACCGACTGCGGCTGACCGCCAGAGGAGCCCTGCGGCCCTGCCTGTTAGACAATTATGAAAAAGATATTTTAGGCCCCCTTCGCAACAATGCATCCGATGATCAGCTCAAAGAGATCATCCTTTCAACCTTAGCTCATAAGCCTGAACACCACTGCCTTTCCAGCCGAACCGCCAAAGATATGCCCATCAGCCATATGACCTCTATTGGCGGTTGAAAAAAGACTTGCAGCCAATACCCTTGACGTTTGCCACAATAATCCGTTAAAGATATCTGAGTTGCTGGCATAGACCAGACAACCCTATGGGATAAGATTATATAATGTTACTTGTTTAACAGTGAGTTAAGATCAAATAATGAAATCCGCTCGAGTCTGTTTGTTTGTTTTGCTGTTTATGATGATGCTTGTTGCACAAGTCATTTCAGGAGAACCTGCACCTGAAAAAAATACCAGGGATGACGATACCCATGTCTATGCAATGCGATATGGGCAAAGCCGGTTCAAACTCAAAAATATCTATGCTTCTGAAAAAAAAAGCAGTCAAACCGTTGAATTTGTATGGCTGTTTTATCTTGTAACCACTCGAGATCAGAAAATACTCATTGACACCGGTTTTTCCGATGCTCAAAAAGCAGAATATTACCATATCAGAAACATGATACACCCCACCGAACTCCTTTTGAAGCTGGGCATCAAACCCGATGATATTACAAATGTAATTTTGACCCACAAGCACTTTGATCACAGCGGACTTGCCTATCTTTACACAAAAGCGAATATTTATATCCAGGCAGAAGATTATCAGTCACTACTTGACCAGCAAATCAGCAGGCCGGATACAAATAACACCCGGTTTTTCAACTCATGTCCCTTGCTTTGCGTACTCACCACGGACCACTCCATTTCGCCCGCACTTAAAATCAATCGATCAGGCGGACACACCATAGGTTCCCAGATCGTCACCTTAAAGACAAGCAACAAGACTATAATCTTTACAGGAGATGAGTGTTATTTCATTGAAGGATGTGAAAAAGAAAAAACAAACAGCCTTGCTGAAAGCACAGACAACAACCGGAATATCCTCAAGCGACTGAAAAAGGCTATCCAGACAGATTCAGCAATTATCCTGACAGGTCATGATCCAGTAATTTGTCATTCTTACCCACAGATTCATGAAAATATTTTTCAAATCCAATGATCTTTATTGGATTTTCTTCTTTTTTATTTATTAAAGAATCGGCGGTCTTCTCAATAAAAGCCACGCCAGCCCAATAATGATCAGATAACCCAAAAAGACAACAAAAAAAGTTACTTCAAATCCGTAAAGGATACTTAGGTATATCGATAGAATAATACCGAATGCGCCAAAAAGCGAATTGAAAACAAACATATGAGAAATAACAGCCGCATTGATCTTTGTCTTTAAATGTTCCAATATATATGGAAAGGGCAGGCCCATGACAAACCCGAGCGGCAGCAGTGAAATACCGATAAACACACAATTTTCAAGAGGTGTTCCAACAAAAGACAAAAGGATCTTTTTGTTGATAAAATAATGGAACAACAGGGCTGGTGGAATCAACGAAATAAGAGCCAGACAGATATTCTTTTCCATTTTCCGAATCACATATGCGCCGACTCCAGAGGCCATTAATAGTGCGCCCGTGATAAAGATCAAGGCATTGGTCGGCCCGCCGGTGAACTTATGATAATACTGCATGAAAAACAGCTCCACAAAAAGATAGGATAGTCCGGTCAGCGCAAAAAAACCAATGGCCGCCGTCAGATGAATGCGATCACTTTTAAACCCTTCCTGTTTGTATGCAAAAAACAAAAATATGATAAAAAAAGCCAGCAATAGGCTTGATGTCTTCCAAAACAAGCTTGAAACAATATCGACCTGCCTGTCAATATCAAACGGATACGGACGGTTATCAGTAATGGTCGCAATATGGGCCTTGTGAAAATATGTTTTCCCCTGGTCTAAATCCCTGAACAGATTATGATAGGTGGTGTTGCCGGTATCCATTCCAGGCAGATATAAATAATGCACCCGTGGCAACCTGCTTTTCCATTTATCAATCACCAAAATATCTTCCCGGGTAATTCGTGATTTTTTAAACATCGCATTGATGTAATAATTCTGACTGGGAACACGATCTATGTTGATTTTTTTATAGGGCGAATAATGATGGGCATAAATAAAAATATTTTCCTGTGGATTTTGGATACCACTGTCTTTCATTGCCCGATAAAATGTAGCCAAAATTCTATAAAAGCTATGCCGGGCCTGCTGCGTATTCCCCCTTTCTTCAATCATGACATGACCATTTGGTGTGAGATGCTTAAAATATGACTGGACCGATTCTTCGGTGATTAAAAACTCCGGCCCGCCAAAATAATCTATGCTTTTAACCATATGGGTATTCATCAGGGTAATCAGGTCATATTTTTTATCAGTGTTATAAAGATAGGTGTTTGCATCATTTTTGATGATATTAATTCCGTCATAGGCGCGATGGGAAAATTCATAATATTTTTTTTGCATGATATTGATAATGGCTGGATTAATTTCAATTGCATCAATCCTTGACGGAGCCGTTTCATTCTTCAATGGCTTTAAAATACCCTCTGCCGCCGCACCGACAACCAGAACCATCGGGGCTTGAATAAATCCATGGATAATTCTCTGATCATATTGATATTGAGGAGTTGAATGACTGTATATGGAATCATTGGAATATCCGTTATAGGATACATTTTTCCTTGTCCTTCCCCGTTTATAAACATCAATGCGCTGGATCAGGGTATCTTGTGAAAATTCAAGCCTGGATTTTAGATCTGAATTAATTTTTTTAGGGCGATCATTTTGAGTTCCCACCTGTGAAGTGCTATAAGATATTGTTCCGATATTAAAATAATCATACTGCAGGTTGGATAGCAAAAGCCCTGCCTGAGCAGACAAAAGCAAGCATAAAAGACAAACAAAGGCCGTCTTGTACCTGAGCCCCCGTATACGGGTGGTATAAAATATACCCCACACCGCCATGGCTGAACCGGCAATAAAAACACAATTTTCAATCCGCACCAGAGGAATCAACAAAATGGCACACACTATGCCGAAAACAGCGCCAGTCAGATCAAAACAATACATCAGACCGGAATGATGGGCTCTGAAAAAAACAGGCAGCATAACCCCGGCAAACGCAAAAGGCAGCAATATCAACGGAGAGTAGGCAGAATAATGGGGATAGAACACAATATTTAAAAGCGCCGGATATATTGAAAGAATAAAACCCGATATCATCACAATGATATGATGATTTCCCAGATTGTTTATAAAATTCAGTAAAAATGATCCCAGTGCCAGCCCCAGCAGAACATAAACAATAATCAAACTCGCATTCAAATAATCCTTGGTATATAGAACCATATGGTAAAAACTGGTTTCTAAAAAAAACACCAGCAACGTAAGAACAAATACAAAAAACCCATCCACGATTTTATCTGTCTGCAGCATTGCCATTTTGAACGCATCAAGACCTTTCTTGATAAATCAATTGAACCATAAAATTATATGCCTCAAAACATAGATAGCACAAAGCAAGCGTAAAACAAGTATAGGTTAATGCTTTGCCAATGGTCAACACCTGTAACCTGCCGATACTTTGTGTGAATATAATAAAAATCAGGAAAAAATGGATAACAAACAAGAATAGGGGGCGTTTGCCCATATCGCTGATAAAAGATCCTCTGAATCCAAAATACTGTTCCCGGATCATTGTCAAAGAGAGGATTACGATGGCAATCCCCACCGAAAACAATAGGTAATAAAAATTGGGGGGATGCTTGTAGACATTGTTTTTTATCATGAGCAGATGAACCAATAATTGTTCATGGGCGAAACCGTAAAAACCTATCAACAGGCCCACACCCACAAGGGATACGATCAAAATAAACCCGGCTTTTTTTTCTTTTTCTTCACTGAACCGATAAAGGACACCCATTACAAACCCGATCATATAGACCCCTATGTAAGGAAAAATCGGAAAATTATAATGGTGTTTAAGCCCAAAGAACAATAAATTAAAGTCCTTTGGTAAAAATTCAAACTGATTATTATATCCTGCCTGGCAAATATTCAAAGAAAAAAAGATCAAACCGGCTGAAATCAAAAAAAACAAAACAGAATATACCTTTTTATACGCAAGAATTACAAAAGGTGTAAAAATCAATAATATGACATAAAACATCAGAATTTCTATCCAATGTGTGTCACCTACTGCGAAAAATTGATAAGATAATTTCCTGCCAAAGGATTCAAAATATGCGCATAAACGATATGCAATAAATATAATCCCGGCTTTAAACCAAAATTTTTTAAGGATACCTGTAAAATCGATTTTCCTTGTATGATGGGTATAAATATAGGCAATAAGGAATCCAAAAGTAATGATAAACAGTGGTGCTGCACCTTTTGTAAACAATAGCGTAAAATTCTGGAACTCCATTAAATCACCCCGGACATACCATCGTGCTGAAGAAAAGTTTCTCAGTGCATGGCTGTATATCATGAATAAAAGGGCAATGCCGCGTGCATGATCCAGAAAAAGCAGTCGATTTGCTTTAGGCAGTGGTTTGACTAATTCCTTGAACAAGGTATTGACCATGCCAGGCGCAATAGCCTTCCAATTATCTTTCATAACATACTCCTGAATATACACAGGAAATTACACCGGAATGTATTGATACACCAAAATTGCATTAGCAAAAGGCAACTTAATAACCGGGGAAGTTATTAAGTTGCCATGTAAGGGGAATTACATTTATTGCGTTTGCAAATATAAAAGCAAAACCGATGCCATCAAACAAAAATATTTCATTTTGTCATTAAAAATAATATAACTACTTTAATTTAATAATAAAAAATATTGACAAACCCAAAGAACAAATACCCTTCAAAATCTAAAAAGGAGAAAAATGTGAAAAATATTCCATATTTTATGTATTTTTTTAACATTTTATGTTAACTTTTAGCCACCATTGCCGCAAACAGGGTACACTGCCAAAACAGCTACAACAAGTTAAGTTTTCCCCGGAACTCATCTGCCCTTTTTCTCCCATAGATTCCGCCACTTTGCATAATCTTTTTTGCAATCGCCTGTTTTGTTTCCATGGTGGCCAAAGGGGAATCAATATACCCGACTAAGCGATCTATCACGCCACTTTCCAGCGGAACAGCCCTCCCCAGATAAGATAATATCCGTATCACTTCAATTCGATTATCAAGGCTGTTTCCAATGGCATCCACCAGCACCTGGTTAGCTTCATTGGACCCCATTCTTCCTAAACCCTGAAGCAGCTTATGCAAGACAGCATTATCATCTGTCCGGTTTACAATATCAATGGCCTGCTGCATGGCCTGTGTATTGTTTTGCATCATTGCCTGCACCAATGCATTTATTCTGGATGGATCAAGCGTTTTACTTTTATGGTCAATACTGACTGTTCGTCCTGCCTGGTCTTCACCCTTCTCAACATTGGTATTTAAAAAAGGGGCGGGCTGTGTTTTCCCCGCATTTTTTGACCGCACCTGTCCTGGTGCTGGTTTGGCATCCAAATTTTCCAAAATGATTGGCTTTGACAAACCAGGCCCTGTTTGGTTTTCTATCTGAGCCGAAGGCAAACCTGAAGAATTCAGTTTCCAGCTTAACGGGTTCTCAGTGATAGCGTCTGAATTGCGCTTTCCAAAAAATTGATACCCAAAATAAAAGATATCAGCCAATGCAATCAGACATACAACAATCACAATTTTATTTTGTTTCATCTTTGCACCCCTTACTGAAACTAAAAATTAAAAAATCTAAGCGCTTGACTTTCAGCATACTTACCAGGTATTTTATCCAAAAATCAATACCTATAAATATAAGGATATTCCAATGAAATTGATGATCACATTAGCCTTGGCTTGTTTTCACCTCTCATTGTTTTTTACCAGCCCCTTATCTGCGGATGGCAATAGCCCCCAGGAAAATAAACAGACCATTGAACAAAAACAGCAGCCTGTACCGGGAAGGGATGCCCCGATCTGGGATAAAAATAAAAATCAAGAAAACGCAATGGCCCCCGCCATCAAAAAACTAAAAGACGGAATCCTCCAGATTGGCAACATTATGGTCAATAAAAATGAAGGATCTGTCCTTGTCCAGGGCCAGGTCAACATGCAGGAGGGTCTGGTTGAATACCTTGCCTGCGGCGTATATGGAAAACTCCACGAAAGTGTTCTCAAGCTTTATTCAGAACCGTTTCACATTCAAATTGCGCTTCTTTTACTGGGTCTGGAGCCGGGTGAAAAACATCTGGGCAGACAGGGCGCACATGGCATCCCCGAAGGTGACCCCATTGACATCCTGGTGAGCTGGTTCGATGATCAAAAAACAATTACCCATCGCGCCGAAGAGCTGCTGTTGAATACAAAAACAGGCCAGACCATGGAAAAAACCCACTGGATTTTTACGGGGTCTCAAATTGTGAAAGGAAAATTCATGGCTCAGGTAGAACATTCCATTGCCTCGACATATCATGACCCCTATGCCATCATTGATCATCCTTTGAAAACCGGAACCGATGACACCCTGTATGTTGCAAACAACAAGATTCTGCCACCCAAAGGCACCACGATCAATTTTTTAATCAAACTGATAAAAAAGGAATAATTTCTAAATTTAATCAAATAATTGAACGATGAAACCAGTATTGAAACTGTTCACCCTTTTTATTGCCATAAGCCTGATTTTCTTGCTCAGTTTTTTATTGTTCCAGGAAAATTTCGAAATATTGTTCAATTTTCACGCTTGCCACCAATGGTTTATGACCATCAAACCCTATGCCTGGTTGATCGGAATCCTTCTATTGCTGGCAGATCTGATAATGCCGGTACCGGCCACAGGGGTCCTTGCCTCCCTGGGAGCAGTATACGGTGTTTTGCCCGGTGCTTTGTTTGGCACTATTGGCTCTGCAGGTGCAGGCATGCTTGGATATGGTGCTGCCAGGCTTTTAGGCCCAAAAGTCACTCAATTGATTGCCACCCGGAAAGAAAGAGAAAAATTTAAAGTTTTTTTTGATCAATGGGGAGGATATGCCATTATCATCAGCCGCATACTTCCCCTTTTACCCGAAGTTCTCACCATTCTGGCCGGGATTTCCGGTATGAAATTTTCAAAATTTATCCTGGCCTTATTAGCCGGTACAATTCCTGTCTGTTTTCTGTTTGCATGGATCGGACATTTTTCAGAAGACACTCCAGTCTTCGGTCTTTTAATTTCCGTGCTCATTCCTGTGCTGCTCTGGCCGTTGTTTACCAAGAGATTGAAATCATAAGTTTTTTCCATTATTTAACACTTTTTTTCCACACTTATATTACTTTTTTTTACCACTGCATCCTTAATAAAACCAAATTTTATTACCCTGATTTCTCATTTATCAAATATTAATTTTTCGGCAAAAAAAATATTAGAACTCTGAAATGCTTTAATTTAGGCAATCTGCAAAGATCGATGCAATTTCTTATGATTTGTTTATATTATTGGCACATTACATGCAAATATTATTCAAAAAGGTTGTTTTAAAAACTTGATTCAATTGTAAACAAACAAATGGTTTTGATGATTATTTTTTAATCCAAGGAGGACTATATGCAAAAAAAATTTTTAAATGTTTTGTTAACCGTTTCCCTTTTGGTATTTGTCGGATTCGGTTCTGCCGTTGCTGCGATGATTGATTTTGAATCATCAACGCTTTATGATTCCAACCCGACAATTGCCGGGGTTCATTTTTTCAGTGGGGATCCGGCTTCGTATAACGATGCCATTGTTTATGCTTATCAAAGTGACCCCAACCAATTTCTACTGGCCGGATATGACGATGGGACCAGCGGATTACCAGGGTTTTATGATAGTTTTATTGGCGCCACAGCCACGGGCGGTTTCACCTTTGATACTATCACGCTTGATTTTGCAGCAGCCGCATTACCTGGTGCTGTCTTTGGTATAGAGGCGTTTGCCAATGGGGCTAGTGTCGCTTCAACCACTGTCACACCATCAGTGACCAACGCTTATTCTTCAGTATCCATTTCCTTTTCCACTGGTTTTGATACCCTTTATATCTAGTGTCAGACCGAAAACCCCGATTTCAGAATTATCCGGGTTCAGCCGACAGACAAACTCCCCACTTTTCCTGACCACCACTGTTATAGCTGAGGTAAGGATTGCATTTCAAATGCTTTTTGATAATTTTTTCTTTATTTTGGGCGCAACTCTATTGTCTGTTATGTCCCTGTTTTTTTGTAATCGTCTGTTTAAGCGGCCTGGCGCTGTTCAGACCG
>JBDRPM010000172.1:0-6058 GCA_043827005.1 Pseudomonadota bacterium
TGAAGGCAAACTGCCCACACGGGTCTATGCCTGTGTCGGGGGCGGGTCCAATGCCATGGGGCTTTTTTCCGGATTTTTCAATGATCCGGTAGAACTTGTGGGTGTTGAAGCCGGCGGCCATGGACTTGATACAGGCATGCATGCTTCCCGGTTAAGTTCAACCGATGCCAGTCCTGGAATCGCACAGGGGTATAAAACTTATTTTTTGCAGGATGGTGACGGTCAGATGAAAGAGACCCATTCGATTTCAGCCGGTCTTGATTATGTCGGTGTCTCTCCCATTCTGTCTCATATGCATGAACAGGGAACAGTCAGGTTTGAAAGTGCCACAGACACTGAAGTGGTTGCAGCCCTGAAACTGACCATGCTCAAGGAGGGGATTATCCCGGCTCTGGAATCATCCCATGCCTTTGCCCAGGCATTTAAAGAAGCCCCCACCCTTTCAACCGATGATATTATTATTATCAACCAGTCCGGCAGAGGAGACAAGGATATCTTTACCATCGCCGATGCCATTGATGATCCCAAATGGAAACAATTTATAATTGGAAAGGCAGAAGAATACAATGCTTGAATCATATATCAAACAAAGACTTGAACAAAAGGATATCTTGTTGATGACCCATATTGTCATGGGGTATCCGTCCTTTGAAGATTCCTATGAAATCGTTAAACAGATGGTCAACGCCGGGGTGGACTTAATGGAGCTGCAGATTCCGTTTTCAGAACCCATGGCAGATGGTCCGGTCATATTAAAGGCAAATCAGCGGGCTATTGAACAAGGCTCTACCGTTGAAAAATGTTTTGAATTTGCCCAAAAGGTGGCCAAGGATTTTCCCATTCCCTTTTTGTTCATGAGTTATACCAATATCCTGTATAAATACGGGATGGAAAGATTTTCCGACCGCATGGCCAAAATTAATTTAAAAGGGGCCATTGTCCCTGATTTGCCGCCGGAAGAAGGTAAAGAATATCTGGCTGCCATGAAAAAAAATGCATTAAGCCCTATTTACATATTTTCGCCGGAAACCAGCAATGAGCGGATGGATTATCTGTCAGGGTTTGCATCAGGGTTTGTGTACTGCGTGGCCAGAAAAGGGGTCACAGGCAAAGGTACGACTTTTTCAGATGATCTGACCGCCTACCTTGCCCGGTGCCGGAAGGCCACAACGCTTCCGCTGGCAGTCGGATTCGGGGTCAAGGATAAGGCTGACGTGGATTACCTGAAAGGCAAGGCTGATATTGCCGTGATCGGTTCCCAGACCATCCGGGTGGTGGAGGAAAAAGGCACAAAAGCAGCAGGTGATTTTATCCGCAGCGTGCTTTAGTTTAACGGGATTTAAAAATAATGGGCCACAGATTGTTTGAGAATTTAAAAGGTCTGTCACAGGACGAGGTATTTAAGCGGCAGGATCGGGATGGTTTTAACGAATTGCCAGCCCAGGGAAACCGGAAAGGTCTGGATATCCTGATCGGGGTCTTAAAAGAACCCATGTTCCTTTTGCTGATCGCATGCGGAGCCTTGTATCTGCTGTCTGGTGAATTCCAGGAAGCAGTGATGCTGCTCGGGTTTGTTTTTGTCATTATCGGCATCACCTTTTATCAGGAACGGAAAACCCAAAGAGCGCTTGAAGCACTCAAGGATTTGTCCAGCCCCCGGGCATACGTCATTCGTGATGGGGAAAAAATACGCATCCCCGGACGGGAAGTGGTCTGTGATGATGTCATCCTGCTCTCAGAGGGCGACCGTGTTCCAGCAGACTGTATTCTGGTCCATGCGGTTAATTTTTCCATTGATGAATCCCTTCTCACCGGCGAATCCGTTCCTGTCAGAAAAATATCCACCAGGGACACATCAACAGCAATCGGAAAACCAGGCGGGGATGATCTGCCTTTTGCGTATTCAGGCACGCTGGTTGTGTCAGGCCAGGCCATCGGTATGGTCAGGACAACCGGCATCCGGACCGAACTGGGGAAAATCGGCAAAGCCCTTCAATCACTTGAAGAAGAACGAACCCCGCTTCAGGTTCAGACCGGAATGGTTGTCCGTACCTTTGCGCTTGCCGGAAGCATTCTCTGCACACTGGTCGTTGTGGTTTACTGGCTGACCCGCGGCAACCTGCTTGAAGGGTTTCTTGCCGGATTGTCCCTGGCCATGGCGATCCTTCCCGAGGAGTTCCCGGTTGTTCTCACGGTTTTTATGGCGCTTGGTGCCTGGCGGATCTCAAAATTCCGGGTGTTGACAAGGCAGGTTCCCGCAGTGGAAGCGCTTGGCTCGGCAACGGTTCTTTGTGTTGATAAAACAGGCACCTTGACCCTTAATAAAATGACAGTATCCGATATTGTGGCCGGCGATCAGGTGTTTAAGGTTGAAGAGAAAAACAAAGCACTTCCTGAACAATTTCATGAAGTGGTCGAGTACAGCATCCTTGCAAGTCCTGCAGACCCTTTTGACCCCATGGAAAAGGCCATGAAAGAGTTGGGTGAGCGCACCCTTTCACAGACAGAACATCTTCATTCGTCATGGACGCTCCAGCGTGAATACCCCTTAAGTCAAGAATTGCTTGCCATGTCCCGGGTCTGGACATCTGCTTCGGGTGAAGATCTTGTTATTGCTGCCAAGGGCGCACCCGAAGCCATTGCAGATCTTTGCCATTTTGATGCAGCCAGGTTAAAATGGCTTGAAGAAAAAATCGACATGCTCAGCAACCAGGGCAAACGGGTTATCGGAGTGGCATGCACCCGGCATCGGAAAACGAATCTGCCGGAGCAGCAACATGATTTTAAGTTTAAATTCATAGGATTAATCGGCCTTGAAGACCCTGTCCGGCCCAATGTAAAAGGGGCTATTGAAGAATGCTACACTGCCGGTATCCGTACGATCATGATCACCGGGGACTATCCTGGCACTGCCATGAGCATTGCCCGGCAGATCGGTCTTTTAAATCCGGATCAGCACATTAGCGGCCCTGAGCTGGAAACATTAACGGATGAACAACTGGCAGAGCGCATAAAAGAGGTCAATATTTTTGCCCGTATGGTGCCGGAACAAAAACTGCGTATTGTCCAGGCCCTTAAACTAAACAAGGAAATCGTTGCCATGACCGGTGATGGTGTAAATGATGCGCCTGCCCTCAAAGCTGCCCATATCGGGGTGGCCATGGGCGGCCGTGGCACGGATGTGGCACGTGAAGCAGCATCCCTGGTTCTCCTTGATGATGATTTTAATTCCATTGTAACTGCCGTGCGCATGGGACGACGGATTTATGACAACCTTAAAAAAGCCATGATGTTCATCCTTTCGGTTCACATTCCCATTGCAGGACTTTCATTGATACCCGTTCTGTTAAAATGGCCGTTGATTTTATTTCCCGTGCATATTGTTTTTCTTGAGCTGATTATTGATCCTGCATGCACACTGATCTTTGAAGCAGACAAAGATGATGGCCAGGTCATGAAACGAAAACCGCGAAGTATCGATGCAAAGCTGTTCGAAAAATCAACCCTTTTAAAGTGCTTTTTTCAAGGGGGCCTGACCCTGGCCGTGACCATTGCCATTTATCTGTTCATACGCCATGATCATTCTACTGAGACGGCCAGGGCACTGGCATTTCTAACCCTTGTGGTCTGTAACCTGGGAATGATTTTATCGAATCGTTCCCTGACAAGATCAAGCATCAGCATGCTCAAAGAAAAGAATACAGCCTTCAAATGGGTTATGACCGGAACAATCATCGTAATGTGCCTTGTGCTTACAAACCCCTTTCTAAAAGGCCTGTACCGTTTCGGATCGGTTTCCTTGAATGATTTATTCCTGGCCCTGGCCAGTGGTCTTGTGGTGATCATTCTAATGGAATTTGTGAAGGTGATGCCGTTGCTTAAAAAAGAAAATCCATTCATCAATGAAAAGTGAGGTTATTATGAACACAACTTCCGATAGAATTGATTCTGATGTTATCTTTAATGATCTTGAAAACGATAGACAGAAAGCAAATCTTTCCCAGAAGGTAACTTCGGCCAGAATTTATTATGAAGCAAGTTTAAGCAAAAAAGGATTTCTTGATCAAATTGATTCAACAACGGGTCAGCGTTTAACCGGCCAGTTCAAAAACGGCAAGTTTAAGGTTGCCTGATGATCCTGGCAACCGATAATCATAGCCAGCAGCTTTTGTTCCTTGACGGTCCGGGTTTTATTTGAAACAGGGTCTGTTTTTCTTTCAAAAGTCTCTTTTAAAAAACCCTGTCAAGAAAAACTTTTATTAGTTTTACGAGTATGTTAGATTCGTATATAAACAACGTGCCAACAGCAAATTCATAATAAGGTTCAGGCACCTTGAACATTTTGATACTGAAGAACAAGATACTGTGCTCAAAATATTAGATGTCATGATCATGAGAAATAAAATGGCCGATGTCATGTCGATGGATACAAATTAACAGGAGATAACAACATGCAGACAGAAGGGATAAAACAAGAAGCATACAGGATATTGGATCAACTTCCGGACAAGGCCACCTGGGATGATTTGATGCAGCAGATTTACGTTCGCCAAACAATTGAAGCGGGCATAAAAGACAGCGATGAGGGCCGAACCATAGATGTTAAAGACGTCCGCAAAAAATTTGGTCTAACAAAATGAGGGTTCGCTGGACCGAGAACGCCATTGATCATCTTGCCAATATCTACGAATACATAGCGTTCAATTCTCCGACCTATGCCAGGAGGATGATTGACAGGATTACAAGACGTTCAGAACAGATTGCCGAACATGCTCTATCCGGCAGGAAAGTGCCCGAGTATGATGCCGAAGATATCCGGGAAGTCATAGAAAAACCATACCGGGTTATCTACCGGATCAAGCCGGGCCAGATCGATGTTATCGCTGTCATCCACGGGGCTCGGCAGATGCCGGAGGAGTTTTAATCCGGATGAAGAGAACGTCAAAAAACACCCCAAATCTTATGATCTTTTTTTTCGGCAAATCGTTATTTTAAAGTCTGGCGAAGTTAAACAAATGGAATCGCCTTTTCCGGAATGGGTACAAGAAATCCTGCCGGATATTTCATGACAACCTGGACAACCGCCTGGGTGAGCTGGCTTAGATCTTCACTGGAAATAATATAGGGCGGCATCAGGTAGATCAGTTTTCCAAAGGGCCGGACCCACACTCCTTTTTCAACAAACTTTTTTTGAATCTCCCCCATATTGACAGCATGGTTAAGTTCCACCACCCCGATGGCGCCCAGAACCCGGACATCGTTTACATGGGCCATGCTGCGGCAGGGTTCCAGCTCTTTTTTCAGTTGTTGTTCAATGGCGTTTATCCGTTCCTGCCAGGGGGAATTCAGCAAAAGCTGAGTGCTGGCAAGGGCAACGGCACAGGCAAGAGGATTGCCCATAAATGTCGGGCCGTGCATGAATGCGCTCTTGCCGTTGCAGGAGATGGTATCGCTGACCGTCCGGGTGGTCAGGGCTGCCCCCAAAGTCATATACCCGCCGGTCAAGGCTTTGCCCAGGCAGAGAATGTCCGGGCAGATATCAGCCATCTGGGAGGCAAACAAAGAGCCGGTCCGGCCAAATCCTGTGGCAATCTCGTCACAGATTAAAAGCACATTAAACTGGTCACACAATTTTCTGACACAGGATAGATACTGGGTTGTGTAAAACCGCATGCCGCCAGCACCCTGTACAATGGGTTCTAAAATTACCGCCGCAATTGTTTTGTGATGATCGGTCAACAGGGTCTTAAAACTTTGAATGTCAGACTCATCCCATGCGTTTCCATAGGGGATGGCAGGTGCATCAGCAAAATAGTGCTGGCTCAGAACCAGAGCAAACATCTCATGCATGCCAGTGACAGGATCGCACACAGACATGGCACCAAAGGTATCGCCATGATATCCGGACCGGATGGTAAGCAGCCTGTTTTTTTCCGGAGCGCCTTTAGCATACCAGTACTGGATCGCCATTTTAATGGCCACTTCAACACAGACAGACCCTGAGTCGCAGAAAAATACCCGGGTCAAGGGGTCCGGGGTGATCTCCACCAGCAGTTGG
>JBDRPM010000173.1:0-13083 GCA_043827005.1 Pseudomonadota bacterium
GGCATTGTCTGTTCGGGAAAAGAAGTGGCACGGATAAAACAAAGCTTTGGAAAAACATTTATAGCAGTCACACCGGGGATAAGGCCGGCATGGACCCTGTTGGAAAATGATGACCAGAAAAGGGTGACCACACCGGCTCAGGCAGTTGCCATGGGTTCTGATTTAATCGTTATTGGACGTCCGATCCGGGATGCAAAAGACCCTGTCCTTGCTGCTCAAAAAGTCATACAGGAAATTGACCAAGCCCTCTCCTATTTTTCCTGATCAAGCCCGAACGCTGAATGAAGGGTTCGAACCGCCAGTTCAGCGTATTTGTCCAGAATAACACAGGATATTCTGATTTCCGATGTGCTGATCAGCCGGATATTGATGTTTTCTGATGCCAGTGCCTGGAACATGGTGGCAGCAACGCCGGAATGGCTTTTCATTCCCAGTCCGATAACAGAAACCTTTGCGATTCCGTCTGCGGTCAACACCTCGGTTGCTCCTATTTCTTTTGCGACCCGTTCGGATATTTCCCTGGCCCGGTCAAAATCGGTTTTGGTGACCGTAAAGGTCAGGTCTGTTTCGCCGCCGGAACGGGTATTCTGGATAATCATATCCACACAGATTTCAGCTTCAGCCAGGGGGGTAAAAATTTTGGCTGAGATGCCGGGCTGATCCGGGACACGTTTCAAAGTAATTCTGGCTTCGTTCATATCACAGGTAATTCCGGATACAATAACACTTTCCATATCTGATGCCTCATTGACGACCATGGTTCCTTCCTCCTCATTGAATGATGACCTTACATGAATGGGTACATTATATTTCTTAGCAAATTCAACCGAACGGATCTGAAGCACCTTGGCACCCAATACAGCCATTTCAAGCATTTCTTCGTAAGTTATTTTTTTTATTTTTCTGGCACTGCTGCATATTCTGGGATCAGTGGTGTAAACACCGTCTACATCGGTAAAGATTTCACATACATCAGCCTTTAATGATGATGCAATGGCAACAGCAGAAGTGTCTGATCCGCCTCGGCCCAGCGTGGTGATGTCCCCGTCTTCGTCTGCGCCCTGGAAGCCGGCCACCACTGCAATATATCCGTTATCAACCGCAGATTTAATGTTTTTACAATCAATATCCAGAATTCTTGCCTTTCCTGATGTTTTGTTTGTCCGGATGCCGGCCTGGAAGCCAAGAAAAGATTTTGCCTGGTATCCTCTGGATTTGAGGATTATGGCAAGAAGTGCTGCTGTTGTCTGTTCACCCGTGGCAAGAAGAACGTCAAGCTCTCGTGTGTCCGGCCGGTCCGCAGCCTGACGGGCAAGTGCGATAAGGCTGTCGGTCACACCCGACATGGCAGAGAGCACAACCACCATTTGATCGCCTTGATCGTATCCTTTGAGAACCCTGGTTGCGACATTGTTGATTCGTTCAATGTTGGCAACGGAAGTTCCACCATATTTTTGTACTCTTAAAGCCATAATTACTCCGTAATGATAATAAGTTATAAAAATAGGTTGCATATCAGATTTGTTGCAGATTGTCCAGACCCAATTAGAAAGTCTTGGGGTGAATCATCCATGTTTGTATCAGGACAACTCGGTCAGTAAACGTTTTCCTTTTTCTTTCAAAGCAAGTATGTCAATGATCCGGTTGTAGTGCTCATCCAGTGTGAACCTGATCTCTAGATCAAAGACAAAATGGTCTTGTTCCAACAGCTGCGGCCACTCCACCACAATCAGGTGAACATCATCCAAAAGGTCGTTAAAACCGATATATTCCAGTTCCTCCACAGATCCCAGCCGGTAGAGATCAAGGTGGCACAGGGTCATATCAGAAGATGGATATTCATTGATAATGCTGAAAGTGGGGCTTGTAATATAATATTGTTCCGATACCTTAAGTCCTCTGGCAAGTCCCTGGACAAAGGTGGTTTTTCCAGCCCCAAGATCGCCTTTCAGGGCAATGGACATTCCTTGTTTGATCAATTTGCCGATTTGTTGGCCCAGTTCAAGGGTCTGTTCAGCAGTTGCGGATAAAAACTGTGTCATAATAAATGATGAAAAATAGTGTTTGGAATGTTGGTTATCATGTCCGAGGCTAAAAAACCAAACCCGCCCGTTTGTCCGGCAAGCACATCAGCACACAGGCCATGAATGTAAACTCCGGCAAGACTGGCGTTTTCCGGGGTGAATCCCTGGGCGCAAAAGCCTGCAATCAGACCAGTTAAAACATCTCCCATACCGCCGGCAGCCATGCCGGGATTGCCGGTGGGACAGATAAACGATTGTCTGTCCGGAAAACTGATAATGGTCTGGGCTCCTTTTAACACCACAATGACATCATGATCCTGTGCAAATCTTGATGCGATATGAATCCGGTCTGCCTGGATGTCAGTGGTATTTGTTTTACACAGCCTGGCCATCTCACCCGGATGAGGCGTGAGGATGACGGGTGCTTTTTTTTCTTTTAAGATGGATAGATTGTCAGCCAGACAATTGAGCCCGTCCGCATCAATCACCATGGGGATGGTCATTGATGCGATCAGCTTGAATACCAGCCTCTGGGTACCCCGGCCTGTGCCGATTCCCGGCCCCAGTGCCAGGGCCTGTTTGTTTCCGGCCAAAGCCTGGATCTGATCAAAACACTCATCACTTAAAATTCCTTTCTTTTTTTCAGGCAACGGATGGGTCATAGGTTCCAGAACCAATGGTTCCATCAGTTTATTCAGACTTCTGGCAATTCCCAGTGTCACAAGGCCGGTACCGCTTCTCATGGCAGCATTGGCACAAAATGCAGCAGATCCTGTTTTGCCGGGTGATCCGGCAAGCACTAAAAGGTGGCCAAAACTGCCCTTGTGGCTGATGAATGTCCGGGGTTTGAATAAAGCCGCTACCTGATGTTTTTCCATCAAGGACAGGGTGATCTGCTGTTCATGGGCAATAAATTGCGGGATCCCGATATCAATAATTTTTAATTTTCCAGTGTGAAAATTTCCTGGATAAAGAATGTGCCCGATTTTTGCAAAACCAAAGGTGGCCGTGGCATCAGCCTTGACAGCAATCCCCAATGGGTGTCCTGTGTCTGAATGAAGACCTGAAGGAATATCAACGGCAAAAACAGGCCCTTTAGCGGTGTTCATCACCTCAATGGCATCTTTGATAAAGCCTTTTACCTCTGAATGAAGTCCGGTCCCCAGAATGGCATCAACAAAGAAATCATGAAGCAGAATTTGTGTTTTATGGTTGATAAAGCTTTGTGCATCCGGCAATTCGATTATAGACCCATAATCGGATTTATCACATAAGGTTTCAAACAGGGTCATGTTGGTTTTGGCATCATTGGCCACTTTGGTTTTTGATGTGAGCAGGAAAACAGTTGTCTGGATTTTTTTTTCTATCAGATATCGTGCAATAACAAACCCGTCTCCGCCATTGTTGCCGCTTCCGGCCAGAACAGCCACTGTCTGGTGGTCAGCCGGATTAAATGTGTCCATAAAAAAATCAAAAGCCCCTCTTCCGGCATTTTCCATTAATACCCTGCCCGGAATGCCAAAGGCGCTTATGGTCTGTTGATCCATATCCTGCATCTGACCGGCTGTGACAAGCAACATTGTTTTTACTCCTTTTTTTCTTTAGCGCTTTATCTGTCTATATTTACCTTGCATACTTTGGACAATAATAAAAGTCCAAATTTAAGTGTGTTTTATCAATTTCGGGTCGTCCCGCAGAGGCCCGGTGTTATCCCATTACTTCATGATACCGGAAACAGGAAACCAGATGATCATTGACCATGCCTGTGGCCTGCATATGGGCATACATGATGGTTGAACCGATAAATTTAAATCCACGCTGTTTGAGATCTTTGGAAAAGGCATCTGATTCTTTTGAGGTGGCCGGGACCTGGTCAGGAGTTTTGAATTGGTTGATTTTAGGTTGTCCATCAACAAATCGCCAGGCATATTGATCAAAGGACCCGAACGCTTCCTGAATTTTGATAAAGGCCTGGGCATTGGTTATGGCAGACTGGATTTTGAGCCGGTTCCGGATGATTCCCGGATCTTGAACAAGGAGTTGGATTTTATCAGGGGAATAGGATGCTATTTTTTGGACATCAAAATGGTCAAAGGCGGTTTGATATCCGGATCGCCTTTTCAGAATGGTCAGCCAGGACAGACCGGCCTGGGCACTTTCAAGAATAATAAATTCGAAAATTTTCTGGTCATCGTGAACAGGAACCCCCCATTCCGTATCATGGTACTGAATATAGACAGGGTCCTGGGTGACCCAGTGGCATCGTTTCATTGGCCGTCCTTATGATTTTTGCAACAATGGGGTTGATATGTTTTTCCTATTTTACATTTTTTCAGTGAAAAAGAAAGCAGATCTATCACTTGTTTTGGTATGTGTTGATTGACGAGCAGGTTCAGGGGATAGTTGACGAAACCGACAAGTCACGGTATACACAAGTTATAGGAATGGCAGGATTTGATGGTACAAAACATTTTTCAATTCTGATATGGAACCAACAATGGATGTAACCAAAATACAATTACTGGATATGCTGGTACAGATTGCTCCCAATCGATATCTTCAGGCAGTGGTGATCATCTTTATTTTTTTGGGCCTGGCAAAAATACTGGATATGATGATTATCCGTGTGGTCAGAAAATGGACACAAAAAACTGCTTTTAAACTGGATGACCAGATTCTTGATATTTTTCACAGACCGGTGTTCATGAGTATCATACTGGTGGGTCTGGCGCTGGCCACTGAAAGACTTGCGTTTAACGATATGGTTGATTTTATCACCCTGGGCGGTTTGAAAACCATGGCTATTTTTTACTGGGCGGTTGCCGCAGCCCGCATGATGAAGCTGTTGCTCAGTCTTGTCAGTCATGATGAAAGCCGGTTCAAGCTGGTGCAGGACCGAACCCTGCCATTGTTTAATAATCTGATTATTCTCGTGATAACCGGGTTGACCATATATGTCATTTTCCTGGTCTGGAAGATTGATCTGACCGCCTGGGTGGCCTCGGCCGGGATTATAGGTCTGGCAATTTCGTTTGCAGCCAAAGATACCCTGGCCAATCTGTTTTCCGGGGTCTTTATCATGGCGGATGCCCCTTATAAGCTGGGCGATTTTATTGTTCTGGATTCAGGCGAACGGGGAAGCGTCACCAATATCGGTATTCGAAGTACCCGGATACTGACCCGGGATGATGTGGAGGTCACAGTTCCCAATTCTATTATGGGGAATACCAAAATCATCAACGAGGCGGGCGGCCGGCATGAGAAATACCGTATCCGGGTCAAGGTCGGGGTGGCTTATGGCTCTGATCTGGAACAGGTGCACAGGGTTCTAATGGAAGTGGCTGAAAACAACGACAGTGTCTGTAAATTTCCTGAACCCAGGGTTCGTTTCAGAGAATTTGGTAATTCCAGTCTGGATCATGAACTGCTGTGCTGGGTTGAAAAGCCGGTGATGCGCGGCAGGGTGATCCATCTGTTGAATACCCAGGTTTATAATCGTTTTAATAAAGAAGGCATTGTTATTCCGTTTCCCCAGCAGGATCTGCATATCCGGTCTGTAATAGAGGAAAAAAAAGAGTGAGCCATAGCCCGAATATTTCACGAATCGTTTTTGCCCGAAATATTCGGGATAGCCATCAGGTCGAATCCATTTCAAGCCTGCATGTTTGCGACGATAATAGTAAGAATAACGATATAAAGGGGATCAAAATGAAACAATATAGTTTGATTGTACTGGGAATATGGTTTCTTTTTTGGGGGGGATGTGCCACACCAGGCCAGAAGTTTATTGATATTCGCTATCAGGCAGATCATGAAAAAACGCAGTCCGGCACCATCGGTCTGGCTGAATTTTCTGACAGGCGAACCAATAATGAGCAGGGATATATTGGGTATCGGACATTAATGGACAACAGTCAGGAGGTCTATTTTGTAAATGGATTGAATCTTTCAAAAACCCTGACCCGGATGACCGGGAGATATCTTGAAAAAAACGGATTTATCGTCACAGCCGTGGAAGACTGGAAGCCAGGGATTGACAGGGTGGAAAAAATATCCAAAGACGTTAAACAGGTGTTGAGTGCCGATATTAACCGGTTTGAATGTCGTGCAAAAAAAGAGAACTTCACAACCCGGATGACACTGGACATTGATTTGATCTTTTATATGGGCATGGCTGAAAACAACAGCTTGAAAAAAAGTCCTGTGTCTTTAAAACTTGAACGGACAGAACTTGATTTTTCCCTGGAAAAACTGGAACAATTTGTCAGTCAGTCAATGGAAGAGGTCATCCAGAAAGCTTTGGTATTTTAAACGCAAAAAACCCGTGGGATTGAGTGAGCCCTGAGATTTGGCCAGTAAGATTTTGACTTTTACCGGTAAAACGAATATATTATTTTTTTTTATGGGTTTTGGATTAACCAGAGAGTTATGGTCACCAAATGGGACAATGCGGTATTAAAACAGGATCAGGATATGATGTCCACAAGCTGGTAGAGGGTCGAAAACTGATCATCGGCGGTGTGGACATTGAATTTCACAAAGGCCTTGACGGTCATTCAGATGCCGATGTTCTGGTGCATGCAGTCTGTGACGCTATTCTGGGCGCTCTGGGTGCCGGTGACATCGGAGACCATTTCCCGGATACAGATCCTCAATATAAGGGGATATCCTCCCTGGTTCTGCTGGAACACTGCAAAGATCTTTTAGAGGCCAAACATTATCAGATTATCAATATGGATTGTATTGTGTTTGCCCAGGCTCCGAAAATCTCTCCTTATAAAGCCCAGATGAAAGAGAATATGGCAAGGGTGCTGAATATTGATTCAAGCCTTGTTAATGTAAAAGCAACCACAACAGAACGATTGGGGTTTATTGGAAAAGAAGAGGGGATTGCGGCCCAGTGCACCCTGCTGGTAAATTCTGTTTTCCCCGGACAATCATCAGGATAACAATTAAGGCAGCAATAAAAAAAATCAGGAAAAAAACAATGCGTTTAAATGTCTATAATACCTTGTATGGCAAGAAAGAAGAGTTTATTCCGCTGGAACCGGGCAAGGTTAAAATGTATGTCTGCGGTCCAACCGTATATGATACCAGTCATATCGGTCATGCCCGTTCTGTTGTTGTGTTTGATACAATCTTCAGGTGGTTGAGACAATCAGGATATGAGGTCACCTATGTGAGAAATTTCACAGATGTGGATGATAAAATCATTAAAAAGTCCCATGAAACCGGACAGGACTGCTTGACCATCACGGAAAAATATATTGATGAATTTCACCATGAAATGGACCAGCTCAATGTTTTAAGACCCACGGTTGAACCCAAAGCCACAGAACATATTAAACATATTGTCAATTTTATCCAGATGCTCATCGATAAGGGTAAAGCATACCATGTGGATGGCGGGGATGTTTATTTTTCCATTGCTTCTTTTGAACCCTATGGTCAATTGTCCGGCCGGAACCCGGACGATATGCAGGCCGGAGCCAGGATTGCCGTGGATGAAAAAAAAGCAAACCCGCTGGATTTTACCCTGTGGAAACCGGCCAAGCCCGGTGAGCCTTCCTGGGAAAGCCCATGGGGTGCCGGCAGACCGGGCTGGCACATTGAATGTTCAGCCATGAGTTATGAATACCTGGGTGAAGGATTTGATATCCATGGCGGTGGAAAAGACCTGATTTTTCCCCATCATGAAAACGAGATTGCACAAAGCGAGGCCGTCTTTGGCCGTCAATTTGTAAAATACTGGATTCACAATGGGTTTGTGGATATCAACCATGAAAAAATGTCCAAATCCCTGGGTAATTTCACCATGATCAAAGAGGTTTTGGAAAAATATTCTCCCGAAGTTATCCGCATGTTTTTATTGTCAAATCACTATAGAAGTCCCATTGATTACAGCGAAGATTCCATGAGGGATATCAGTCTGGGACTGGATAGAATCTATGCGTTTCTTGAGCGGCTTGAAAATATGGGCGTTAAAGCAGATTCCGCTCAAAAGGGTGATCTCTGGAATGAATTTACCCTTGCCATGAACGATGATTTTAATTCGGCAAAAGCACTGGCTTCGGTTTTTGATGCGGTCAAGCAGGGGAATCGATTGCTGGATAAACCCGATGACAGTACACGCAAACATCTGGCAATTGTTTATAGTGATATCATGGCCATCTCTGATGTCCTGGCGATTTTTCGGCTTGATCCTGCAACCTATTTTTCAGGTAAAAAAGAAAAAGGCATGGCAGATCAAGATATTGATCCGGCCCAGATCGACGCATTGATCCGGGAAAGAGCAGATGCAAGAAAGAACCGTAATTTTTCACGGGCAGACGAGATCAGGGATCTTCTGATCGATAAAAAAATTGTCCTGGAAGATGGCCCGGAAGGAACCAGCTGGCGATTTGAGTGAACCCTTATCTTATCGCTGACATTTTGGCCCAGGTGTCTCTCAAGGTGACGGTCCGGTTAAACACAGGCTTTTCTTTGGTGGCATCTTTTGAATCCAGACAAAAATAACCCAGTCGTTCAAACTGCACCACCTGTTCGGGTTTTGCATCAGCCAGGGCTTTTTCCAGTTTACAGTCTGTCAGGGTTTCCAGAGAGTTCGGGTTCAGGTTTTTAGTAAAATCCTGGCCATCCTGTTCCGGGTTTTCATCAATAAACAACCGGTCATAATTTCTGACTTCAGCGTCAATGCAGTCCTGGGCATTCACCCAGTGAATGGTTCCTTTGACCTTTCTGCCGTCAGGCGCATTACCGCCTTTTGTTTCAGGATCATAGGTACAGATCAGTTCAATTACATTGCCAGCCTCATCTTTGATCGCTTGTTTGCAGGTAATCAGATAGGCATAACGCAAGCGGACTTCCCGGCCAGGTCCCAGACGGAAAAACTTTTTGGGCGGATCTTCCATAAAATCATCCTGTTCAATATACAGGTGTTTGGAAAAGGTTATGGTCCTTGTGCCCATCTCTTCTTTCTGGGGATGGTTCTGTGCTGTCAATGTTTCGGTCAGGTCTTCCGGATAATTTTCAAGGGTAATTTTTAACGGCTTTAACACACCCATAACCCTGGGGGCTTTTTCATTAAGATCATCTCTTAAGCAGCTTTCCAGAAGGCCGACATCCACCCGGCTGCCTTTTTTGGATACGCCAATGGTATTGCAGAAATTTTTGATGGATTCCGGGGTGTATCCTCTTCGTCTCATGCCTTCAAGGGTGGGCGTCTGGGGTCATCCCAGCCTTGTACATGATTGCCGGTTACCAGCAGTTGCAGTTTGCGTTTGCTCAATACCGTGAAATTGATATTCAACCGGGCAAACTCGATCTGCTGGGGGTGACAGGGGGTTTCAAGTTCATCTAAAATCCAGTCATACAATGGCCGGTGATCCTCAAATTCCAGGGAGCACAGAGAATGGGTAATGCCTTCTAAAGAATCTGAAATGCAGTGGGTGAAATCATACATGGGGTAGATGCACCATTTGTCTCCGGTCCGGGGGTGGGTGGCATTCTTAACCCGGTAAATAATGGGGTCCCGCATATTGATATTGGGGGAAGCCATATCAATTTTAGCCCTGAGCGTATGTTCGCCTTCGCCAAATTCATTGTTTTTCATCCGGTCAAACAGATCCAGGTTTTCTTCAACACTTCTATCCCGGTACGGGCTGTTTTTGCCCGGTTCAGTCAGGGTGCCCCGGTATTCTTTCATCTGCTCGGGTGTCAGGCTGCACACATAGGCCTTGCCTTTTTGTATCAGTTTTATGGCAAACTCATGGAGACGGTCAAAATAATCTGATGCATAAAAAGGGGTTTTATAGTCAAACCCCAGCCATTCAACCGTGGATTTAATGGAATCAATATAGACCTGTTTTTCCTTGGCCGGATTGGAGTCGTCAAACCGTAAATTGCATTTGCCGTTAAATTTTTGGGCCATATTAAAATTCAGACAGATGGATTTGGCATGGCCGATATGAAGATATCCATTGGGTTCAGGCGGGAACCGGGTGACAACAGCACCATTGTTTTTATGGTTTTGAATATCTTCTCTGATAATTGACTCTATAAAATGCCCTTTGCTGATTTCTGCGTCCATCTATTTTATGTACCCTTTTATCATTATTGGTTTATTCCAGGCTTTTTATTTATCATGGTTTCGCAGTGTGAAGCAACATGAATGCAACACCAGCCGGATAAAAAAATAAAAACGATCTTTTTTAAATTGTATATAAAAGTTCTTGCGAATCAATCTTGCTTTTCATGCCTCGTTGTGTGGCCAACCACAAATCAATAACCAGATCTGCCACATGGCAGTTGTGTTGAAACAGGACCTTTAAAACTGGTTGGTTTTAAGCAGCACCAGGGTGCAGGCTTCGACCACTGTAATACCGGCAGATTCAAGTTGTGCTCTGGCTGCCGGATTTTCCGTATCCGGGTTGAAGATCACCCGTTTGGGTGCAAGGGCAATGATATCCCTGACAATTGATTCCTGGCGCGCAGGGCCCAGATAAATTGTGATAGTATCAACTTTTTCCGGGATCTGATCCAAAGACTGATAAACGGGCAGCTCCTCAATGGTTTCATACTTCGGGGCCACAGGGATAGGGGTATGACCGTATTCTATCAGCATTCGGATGGCCTTGTTTGAATATCTATCCGGTTTCGGGCTTGCACCGATAACAGCGACTGTTTCCATGGCAGACTCCTTAATTTGTTTAAACTGTTTATGGTGATTATTTTCTATTGCCGTATCATTACATATTGTAAGCCGTGTTTCAACTTGATACCATGGCAGAAAATATTTTTTAGGAATATTGATACATAAGGAATGCATGATGAACAGGCAGGTACAATAGCATATGGGTTTATTTACACTGGTTTCGGATTTTTCTCCCACCGGCGATCAGCCGGAAGCTATTGAGTATTTATCCCAGGGTGTTTTAAATAATGAGAAACACCAGGTTCTGCTGGGTGTAACAGGGTCTGGCAAGACCTTTACCATGGCCAATCTTATTGCAAGGGTTGAACATCCAAGTTTGATCATTGCGCCCAACAAAACCCTGGCAGGTCAATTGTATAGTGAATTCAAGGCCCTGTTTCCCGAGAACTGCGTGGAGTATTTTGTCTCCTATTATGATTATTATCAACCTGAAGCCTATATCCCCTCCTCTGATACCTATATCCAGAAAGATTCATCCATTAATGAAGTGATTGACAAGATGCGGCACTCTGCCACCCGTTCGGTTTTGGCCCGGCGGGATGTGATTGTGGTGGCCTCGGTGTCCTGTATTTACGGCCTGGGCGCTCCGGAAGATTATCTTGACTTGCGGGTAACCTTGACACGGGACATGGAAATTTCCCGGGAAACGCTGATTGAAAAGTTTGTCAATATCCAGTACACCCGGAATGATACAGACTTTCATCGCGGGGTATTCCGGGTGAGGGGGGACCGGGTTGAGATTTTTCCGGCCTATGAGGAAGACAAGGCCGTCCGGATCGATTTTTTCGGGGACACCATTGAAGGTCTGAGTGAAATTGATCCCTTAAAAGGGGATGTGATCAAATCCTATGACCAGATGGTGATCTATCCTGCCTCCCATTATGTGACCAAACAGCAGACCCGGGACCGGGCGGTGGACAGTATTATGGCCGAGTTGAAAGACCGGCTGGAATATTTTCACGCCAATCACAGGCTTGTGGAAGCCCAGCGCCTGGAAGAAAGAACAAGGTATGATCTTGAGATGCTCAATGAAATCGGATACTGCAACGGGATTGAAAATTATTCACGGCATCTTACAGGCCGGAAACCCGGACAAGCCCCTCCCACTTTGCTGGATTATATGGATGATGATTTTTTGTTCTTTTTTGATGAAAGCCATATCTCTGTCTCTCAGCTGGGGGCCATGTACAAGGCAGACCGGTCCAGAAAAGACACGCTTGTGGAGCATGGGTTCCGGCTTCCCTCTGCCGTGGACAACCGGCCATTGAAATTTGAGGAGTTCAAGCAGAAGGTTCCCCAGATCATTTATGTTTCAGCTACACCGGCAGATTATGAAATGGAAAAGGCAGAACACCGGGTGGCCCAGCAGATTGTCCGGCCCACAGGACTGCTGGACCCGGAAATTGAAATCCGGGATGCCACAACCCAGGTGGATGATCTGTATGAAGAAATACTAAAGCGGGTAAAAGCCCAGGAACGGGTGCTGGTGACCACATTGACCAAACGGATGGCAGAGGATCTCACCGATTATTACACAGATCTGGGGGTCAAGGTCAAATACCTTCATTCAGATATTGCCACCATGGAGCGCATCGATATTATCCAGGATTTAAGAAGGGGATTGTTTGATGTGCTGATCGGGATCAATCTGCTGCGGGAAGGTCTGGATATTCCTGAAGTCTCCCTTGTGGCGATTTTAGATGCAGACAAGGAAGGCTTTTTGCGTTCTTTCCGGTCTTTTATTCAGATCTTTGGCCGGGCAGCCAGAAATGTTTACGGCCGGGTGATCATGTATGCTCAACAAGAAACCGGGTCCATGAAGCGTGCCATATCCGAGACCAGTCGCCGCCGGGAGATCCAGAGAGCTTACAACAAAAAAAATAATATTGTTCCCACCACGATCCAGAAGAATCTGAACCCGCTGGACTATGGTACCAGGGAAACAAGTAAAATTGTTCAAGGATCAGTGGAAGAAGAGATATTGGGTTATGCGGGTGATCAACTGAACCTTGATGATCTGGTCCTTGATCTGGAATACAAAATGAAAAAGGCTGCTGAAAATCTTGAATTTGAAAGAGCTGCTGAATATCGGGATAAAATAAAAGAGCTCAAGGGAATGAAAGAGTTTTAAACCCATATCCCAGGTCCGTGCCTGATGCCGGACCTGATGCCAGACCTGACGATTGTGTATAGCAATGACCATTAAAATACCAGACAAAATTACAAAAAAATATCAACAGATTCCTCATGATCCAGGGGTTTATCTGATGAAGGATGCCCGGGGCAAAATCATTTATGCAGGCAAGGCCAAAGACCTTAAAAAAAGATTGTCTTCCTATTTTGTCA
>JBDRPM010000174.1:0-12038 GCA_043827005.1 Pseudomonadota bacterium
ACCGAAAACCCGTGTTTGGATGAAAACTTGTCCATATGCAAGGCGCAAGCAAAGCTGAAACCGGAGTGTACTGTAGTACATGAGGATTTCAGCTTTGCGCAGCAACGCAGCAGATGGATGAGTTTTCGTTCAAACACTATACTATCTATGATTTTATGTATCTATAATATGGCTGAGAAATAAAAAAGTAAATCCTTTTCTTTTCAAACCATATGGCAATTTGCTATCCCGGATATTTCATGAAATATTCAGGCTATAGCCCGGAATCTGACCGGTTCTCATTTAAAAGGCAGTTTTTTTATTGTGCAAGCGGTATGAATGATTATTGTCTTTTGTTAATGATAATGTTTAACATAAAAATAAAGGAACCTGAAGAATGTGCGAATCCAATGTATATCTGAAAAAGAACGGGATTGAAGAACTGGTCATGGAAAATGTGGCAGCTGTTACCCCGGCCGGCGACAATCTGTTTTTGTTAAAAGGTCTTCTGGGTGAACGCCTGGAAGTCAAAGCCATCATTGAAGACATCAACTTGATGGGCCATAAAATTACGTTAAGAGCAGTTTAATTTATCTGCAATGGAACAATTTACCACCTATCTTGACACCATTGCCCGGATCAACGCTCTGGGCAATGGTAAACCAGTCCAATGGTTTTTTTACCCTGGTATGCTCTTTTTGAGCCGGGCAAAATGGTGGGGAGACTTTAAAACAAGGGCTTCAGATCACGAGGGAATCGATATCACCTACTTTAAAACCGATACTGACACGCTAGGGCATTTTGATGATTCCATCAAGGTACCGGCCATAGCAGACGGCGTTATTTTAAATATCTGCAATGATTTTTTGGGGCAGACCCTGGTGGTTGAATATGAAAAGGACCAGGGTTCAAATTATCGGGGAATTGTCACCTATGCCCATGTGGAAACCGAACCCTTTGTGAAAATTGGAGTGTTTATCCAAAAGGGAACTGTTATTGCCAGGGTCTGCAAAACAGTTAAGAATCCGCAATTGCCACCGCATCTTCATTTCTCCTGTTTCCAGGTTTGCTGTGACATTGCATCAGAGGATTTAAACTGGAACCTGTTTTCAAAACTTAACCATATCCATCTGGTTAACCCGGTTTTTCTATAAACTGTGTTGAAAAAATAGCCCGTATTTTTGATATGCGAGCCTGTTTTTTATAAAAAGAAGAATTGAAAAGCAGGCAAAATTAATCTATGATAGGCCACAATTAAGACTTCAACGATTAAAACAGACTCTGGAGTAACCCCATGAAAACAATAAAATATCTTTTGTTACTGATTATCACCATATTGATTGCTGCCCTGGTGTACTTTAACCAGAACTTTTTTTTAGCAACCACATCGTTAACATTCAACATTAAAGATGCCGTTTATAGCATTCCCGAACTTCCGACCCTGGCCTATCTGGGGATCTGTTTTCTCTTCGGTCTAATTCTTTCCGGAATAAACACCCTGTCCACCCGGTTTTGTTTAAACAGGATCATTAAAAAACAAGAGTCCACCATTAATGAACTCTCTGCCAGGATAGCCAGCCTGAAAACCGATTTGGAAGTATTCACCCATGACCCCTATATTCAAAAAGGGCTTGAAAACAAAGCTGAGATCAAGACTGAAATTGAACCTGTGACCAGGCTTGAAGCTGAAATTCAAACACTACCTGATATGGAACCTGCTCTTGATTCAGATGCTGACCCAAACGATGATGTTCAAAAGACAGACCGCACTGAAGAAGAGTCAAAAACCATTGTGCTGTAACCAACGGCCATGGGCCGCTCTGGTATTTCACCCTGGCCGGCCCACAACAAAACATGAAAGAGTTCAGTGAGTTGACCTGTTCTTTCATATAAAAATGATACCCGGGAGTTCAAAGACCGATTGAGCTGAATTTTGCTGCCAATGAGCCCTAAAAAAAATACACCACCCAAAAATACACCCATGATGGAGCAATACCTTACCATCAAAGAATCTTATGCTGATGCCATTTTGTTTTACCGGATGGGTGATTTTTATGAAATGTTTCTTGAAGATGCTGTAAAAGCTGCAGCCATTCTTGAAATCACCCTGACTTCCCGAAATAAAAATGATGACACCCCGATTCCCATGTGTGGCGTTCCCATCAAGGCGGCAGATAATTATATTGCAAAACTCATTGAAAACGGCTGTAAAGTGGCTGTGTGTGAACAGGTTGAAGATGCTGCCCTGGCAAAAGGACTGGTCAGACGTGAAGTGGTTCGGGTTATTACACCGGGCATGATCCTGAATGAAGAACTGCTGGATAAAACATCCAATAATTTTCTTCTGGCCCTGGCAAAATATAAAGATGCGGCTGCCATCGCCTATCTGGATATCTCCACAGGCACTTTTAAAACCTGCCAGGTTGAAAGCCGGCAATCCAGATTCCCTTCCCAGTTAATTGATGAAGCATTAAAAATTGATCCAAAAGAGGTCCTGCTGCCTGCTGATTTTGAACGGGACCCGGCCTTTAAGCTCATTCGAAATGCCTTTAGCGGCAGGCAGATCACCTATCTGGATAAAAACCAGTTTTCGTTTGAAGATGCAAAAGAACACCTGTTGCGCAAATTTAAAACCCGAAGCCTTGAAGGATTTGGTGTGGAACCCCTTCAAGCCTCCATCTGCGCTGCCGGAGCCATTCTCTGCTATGTTGAAAACACCCAGATGCAGGACATGGCCCATATTTACCAGATCATTCCCTATGATTTGAAAAATTTTCTGATTATTGATGACCGATCCTGTAAAAACCTTGAAATTTTGAACAATATCCAGACCCTTGACAAAAAAGGAACCCTGATCCATGTGCTGGACCGGACCGTCACTGCCATGGGATCACGCTTGATCAAAAACTGGGTCCGGTATCCTCTGGTTGATATCGAGGCCATTAACCAGCGCCTGGATTGTATTGAGGAATTTACCCGGGCCGCACACATCCATCAAATGATCATCAATCATTTAAAATCTGTTTATGATCTGGAGCGGCTGGGCAGTAAAATTGCCATGGGCCAGGGCAATGCAAAAGATCTGATCGCCCTTAAAAATTCATTAAAAATGATTCCCAGGCTGTTCAGGGAACTGGCATTATTTAAAAATCCTTTGCTAAAAGAGGCTGTTTTTTCCGATATCGGAATCGGGTCGGAAATCAATCAGGACATGGTTTTAGACCAGCTTGCGTCCCTTGCCGGCCTGATTGAAGAAGCCATCAGGGAAGATGCCCCGCATCTGTTAAACGAAGGCGGCCTGATCAATGACGGATACAATGCTGAACTGGATGAACTTTTGCTGATCTCCAGGGACGGAAAATCCTGGATTGCCCGGGCCGAGGCCAGTGAACGGGAAAAAACCGGACTTTCCTCGTTAAAAATAAAATACAACCGGGTGTTTGGTTATTTTATAGAAATCTCCAAAGCCCAGGCCCGGTCAGTTCCGGAAAACTATACCCGCAAACAGACCCTGGTCAATGCGGAACGGTTTATCACCGATGAAATGAAAGAGGTGGAATCCACCATCTTAAACGCCCAGGATAAACGCAATGCCTTAGAATATAAACTTTTCTGCATTGTCCGGGATCAGGTGATTGCCCATGCCACGCTTATCCTTAAAATAGCAGGGTTTATAGCAAAGGTTGATGTTCTCCAGGGACTGGCCATGGCAGCGTCTGAAAACGGGTATACCCGGCCAGTCATCAATACAGACCAGACCCTGCACATTGAGGATGGACGGCACCCGGTGGTGGAAAAACTGATCACAGGAGAACGGTATGTTCCCAACTCCATTGACATGGACAATACAAAAAACCAGGTTCTGCTCATTACCGGACCCAACATGGCAGGCAAATCCACTGTCCTTCGCCAGGTGGCCCTGACCGTTCTCATGGCCCAGATGGGGTCCTTTGTTCCGGCCAGAAAAGCTTGTGTCTGTCTTGTGGACCGGATTTTTACCCGGGTGGGCGCACTGGACAATCTGTCCAGCGGCCAGAGTACCTTTATGGTGGAAATGGAAGAGACCGCCAATATTGTCAACAATGCCACGCACAACTCTCTGATCATTCTGGATGAAATCGGCCGGGGAACCAGCACATATGACGGCATGAGCATTGCCTGGGCCGTGGCCGTCTATCTGCACGACCTGAACAACAAAGGGGTGAAAACCTTATTTGCCACCCACTATCATGAGTTAACCCGATTGGAAGAACTCAAACCCAGGATTCAAAACTTTAACATTGCTGTCAAAGAATTCAACGACAATATTGTTTTTTTGCGGCGCCTGGTCAAAGGCGGAACCAATAAAAGTTATGGAATCCAGGTGGCCCGGCTGGCCGGCGTTCCCGATGCCGTGATTACACTTGCCAAACAGGTGTTGTCCGGCATTGAGTTGAAAAACAATGCTGATCCTGCACAACCTGTTGTGCAGCAAAGTATAAAAACCAGCAGGAAACCAGGCAGGAAATCAGGTAAAACCGATTCCAATCAATTGGAATTATTTTCAAATAATGAGCAAACCCTTAAAAAAATGTTGGAAAAGCTTGATATTTCGAGTATGACTCCCCTTGAAGCCATGAATATATTGAACCAGTTAAAGCAAAAAGCATTACAATAAGGCATGCTGAAAACAAAATTATCAAAAATACTGATCTGTTTTTTACTGTTATCTTTTTGCGCCTGTTTTCTTATCCCATCAGAAAGTTATGCTGACAGCGCAAAACAACGATATCTGGAGGCTGATACCTGCTATAAAAAACTTCGAAATTCTGAAACAAAACGGAACAAAGCCTCGGAATGGCTCAATTGCATTAAACTGTATGAAACCATTTATACGGTTTATCCAAACAGTTCCTGGGCACCGGCAGGCATGTTCAAGGCTGCTGAACTTTACGTGACCCTGTCCAGACTGTCAGGAAGCAAGCGGTATGAGGACCAGGCCATTGATCTGCTTGAACGGATTAAAAACAGATATCCCAAAAGTGCCTATTTTGGACGTGCCAGATCTTTTATTCAGACAATAGCGCAATCTTCAACACCTCCGGCCCCAAAACCACCAACTCCTGACCACCCTCCTGTTGAGCCAAAACATATCCTTTCTACAAAAGAACAGACCAAAAATGATTCATTAATCAACACTTATCTTCAAGCCCAGCAGGACCATCAGACAAAGTTGTCTGCATCCGAACCGGACCAGATCAAACCCAATCAGATAAAACCTGAGCCAACACCACAAGTAAGACCGCCTGAGCTGTCAACACCCAACACAACAGACGACACCACCATCACCGAACTCAGGTTCTGGTCCAACCCGGAATATACCCGGATTGTGGTCAATGCTGAAAATGAGAGAAATTTTTCCCATCGATTGCTTAAAAAAGACCCGGATATTGATAAACCGTTTCAGCGGCTGTATATCGACATTGAGCAATCCAGGCTCGGAGAAAAAATAGCCGAGCATACCCCCATCAACGATGAATTATTAAAACAGGCCCGGGCCGGCCAATACCTGCCCCATACCGTTCGGGTGGTTGTGGACATTAAATCCTTTGAAAATTACAAAATCTTTTCACTGAAAGATCCGTTCAGGATTATCATTGATGTCTGGGGAAAAGGAGCCAATGGCGGCTCGACCAAACCTGAAGATACGACAGTGGCAACGGTAGTCTCTCCAGAAGAGACAACCCCTGAAAAGATGCACCAGTTTACAACTGACAATCTGGAATCTTCTGATATTGCCCGCCAGCTGGCCCTGGGGGTGAGAAAAATTGTAATCGATCCGGGGCATGGGGGATCTGATCCGGGAGCGCCGGGTTATTTTAAAGATGTGTGGGAAAAAGATATTGTACTCAAACTTGCCAAAAAATTGGCCGTAACCTTGAGAGATCGATTAAAATGCACTGTGGTGCTCACCCGGTCCAAAGACATAAAACTGACCCTGGAAGAGCGAACGGCCATGGCCAACACCCAACGGGCAGACCTGTTTATTTCCCTTCACTGCAATGCTGCCAGAAACAGAAAACTGACCGGAATTGAAACCTATATCCTCAACCTTGCAACTGACAGTCAGGCCATTGCGGTGGCAGCAAGAGAAAATGCAACCTCGGAAAAAAATATTTCAGACCTTGAATATATCCTGTCTGACTTGATGAAGCATGCCAAAATCGAAGAATCCACCCGGCTGGCCAATGTGGTGCATGCCTCTTTTGTTGATGGCATGAAAAAAAACTACTCCGATATCAACAATTTAGGTGTCAAACGGGCCCCATTTTATGTGCTTTTGGGCGCAAGGATGCCATCCATTCTGGTTGAAACCTCTTTTTTAAGCAATAAAACAGAGTGCAAACGGCTCATGAGCGACAGCTACCAGACAAATATAGCAAACAGTATTGCAGACGGGGTGGAAAAATATATTCAGGCCACAAACCCAAAGCAATTTTAACACACTTTTTTAACCCCTGTTAAAGGAGGTCCCATGTCTTTTGAAAACATTATTCTTAAGATCGATGCCTTGGTTGCAACAATTTTTTTCAACCGACCAAAGGCATTGAATGCATTGAACAACGCACTTTTTGATGAACTGGACCATGCCCTTGACATGGTTCGCGATACCCCGCAGATAAAGGTTCTGATTCTCACCGGGAGCGGGGATAAAGCATTTGTGGCAGGGGCTGATATTTCTGAACTGGTGAAAATGAATCCATTGGAAGGCAAGTTTTTTTCACGAAAAGGGCAAGCTGTTTTTTCAAAATTGGAAAACCTGCCCATTCCTGTTATTGCTGCCGTCAATGGGTTTGCACTGGGTGGCGGACTTGAAGCAGCCCTGGGATGTGACTTTATCTATGCCTCACAAAAAGCCGTGTTCGGATTGCCGGAAATGAATCTGGGGTTGATCCCGGGGTTTGGCGGCACCCAGAGACTGGCCCGGCTGATCGGCGCAAACCAGGCCAAAGAGATGATCTTTACTGGCAAAACCATTTCAGCTCAACAGGCATTTGAACTGGGTATTGTCAACAAGGTCTGTACCCCGGAAACGCTCATGAACGAAGTATTGGAAACTGCCCGGCTCATTGCTTCCAAAGGCAAAGTGGCTTTAAGATCTGCAAAAGAAGTGATCCACAATGGATTAAACACCGACCTTGAAACCGGCTGCCGGATTGAAAATGACGTGTTCGGACTGACCATGGCCAGCCCGGATGCCAAAGAGGGGACCACTGCATTTTTAGAAAAAAGAAAGCCTGACTTTAAAAGCGACTTGTTCTAAAAAGGATTAACCCGAATATTCGGGTTAATCCGGATATCTCGGGTTAAAAAGAATCGGGGAAGCCATTATGTTTCAATGGCAATGGATGCCGTACGGGTTTGTGGATCAAACACTTCTTTAAAGATAATATTATAGACTGTTTTTTCCACAACAAGCCAGGCCACTTTTCCCTTGATGATCGTTCCCTTTTCGCACTTGTTTTTTATCTTTATTGCGGAAGTAGACTGGGACAGCGAGTTGAGATGGATCGATCCAAGTTTTGATCTTAATGTCTGAAGTTTATTGATTTCATTTTCTATTTTTTCAATTTCTTCTGATTGATCTGCAACCTCTTTTTCTATAACAGCAAGCCTGGCTTTAAATTGAATCTGTATCCCTTTTGCCTGAGAAACAACGTCTTCTTCCTTGCTCTCAGGTTCCGGATCAATTTTCTGTCTGATATTTTTTATAGCAATATCCTGGGGCAGATCCAGAATCGATGCCTTTGTCTGATTAAAAAATGCCAGACCTGCCTGGGTTTCAGGAATCTTTAAATAATAGGCTTTAATGGATGAATAATCCGGCAATTGTTTAAGGTAATTGAACTTGGCTTCAATTCCCACATGCTGATACAACTCAGGGCCTTCAATCACTTCAATAAAATTTTTTAATATGGCCTGCTCCATTTGGTGCGTTTCTTCTTCTTCCAGCTCTTTTCTGTACGCTTGCGTCAATTCGTCGATCGCATCTTGTTTTTTTAAAATAAACAATTGGGCCTTTTTCTCTTCAATTGCCTGATCAATGGGAATGATTCTGTCGTCAGGCTTAAGACCGAATTGCAGAACAGACGGACCCTGCTCTCCTTTTTCCACTTCTCCAATCGCCATTCCTTTAAACGCAATCACCTTTGATCCAATCAGCTTTGAATTGGGCGCAAAAAGTTCCCCTGCGGTTTGAATCTTTGAATGAATGATGGACTTGGATACTTTTACTGATCCCTGGCAAAAGACACTTGCCTGTTCAATAATCCCGGAATCTTTTGGTTTTTTATCCGTACCGATATCCCCTTTTACCTCAATATCACAGCTTGTGATGACACTGCCCAAAAGAGAACCGTAAAGCAGCAGAGACTGGCATTTTAAAACAGCACCCGCAGTAATGGTGCCGTTAATGACCATATCGGTTGAATCATACAGATCCTGTGTATCATTGGTGATGCTGCCGGCAATGGTTTTGATCTGGGGCTTGTTCACAATCGGCTCAACCATAAGGGTCGTTCCCTGTTTTAAAACAGGGTGTCCATCTATCTGAGCAAAAAATGTAAGACCTTTTTTAATCACACCGCTTCTGGCATTTAATACACAGGGAACAGGTCTGTCAGGCTGAATGGGATAACCAGACACATTTTTTCCGGGTTTGCCTTCTTTTCCCGGGATGACCCGTGCCAGTATGCTGCCTTTTTTAATAAGAAGCGGGTCCTTACGTTCTTTTTGTGCAACACTTTTATCCACTTTAATTTGAGCATCTGCCTGTTCCCGGTTCTTTTCCTGAGTCTTTTCCTGAGTCTTTTCCTGAGCCTGCTCCTGAGTCTGTTCCGGATTCTGTTCCTGAGTCTGTTCTTTTTTTATTGTTTTTTCTTCAACCGTATCATCCTTTTTCAGCGGTTCAACTTGATTCTTTTCTACAGAATCCGGTTCAGTCGGATCTGATTGTGTATCATTTGAATATTGACAAACCGGTATAAATTCATTTTCAAAATATATCTGTATGCTCTCATGGGTGCAGGGTTCTGCCGCAACCCCTTTTGCAACCAGGATTTGAGTGTTTTTTTCTGCTTTTTGAATAAATGCATCCAGAACAGCATCTTCAACAATACCGAATCTGATCCCCACCCGTCTAAGCCAGATCAAAAACTCATAGACAAGAATAACCTCACTGGTTTCTTTTATTTTTTTTACAAAGGCCTCAACACCATCTTTGGAAATCTGATAGTCAAACAATTTATTGAGTTTTCTGGAAACCTCTATTTCAGATTGAGGTGTATATAATGCCTTTTCAAGGTCTAATCTCTTTTTTTCAACTTGTTTTTGCTCAAGAAGAATCTGCAGGACTATGTCATCTGACAGGTATGCTGTTTCCTGCAAAATCTGACTGATGAAACAGGGTTTCACCTTCGCCAGTCTATCCTTTTTCTGGACTTCCAAAGCCTGATTAACCTGTTCGATTGTGACCAGTTGCTTTTTAATGGCAAGAATCCCGAACCGTTTATTAATCGCTTCCTTTTCCAGTTGGGTTGAACCCATTGCATTAAAGGCATCCAAAAGTTTGCTATCTTCAATTCGATTTTGAGTCAGTAAGATTGAAATCCGATCCCTGGGAGTGATGACCTTGTTTTCAGCCAGGATTTCACCGATTTCCATATTGATTCGGTATTTTTTAAAACATTGCTGCTGGTGTTCAAAGGCATCGGCGACCTCTTTTTCAGAGGCCAGTCCGTTGGCAATGGCAAGCCTGGCAAATTGCTGGTCCTGATAAAGATTTTGCAGGTATGCGTCAAAAATCAGTAAATAGTCGGTCTCCTTATCTGAAATAAGGTTTGCCTGTTGGAAAAGCTCTGTTAACTTTAAATCTGAATCTTCTTTGGATTTTTTCTCAAGAAGTTCAATAATTTTTTCTTTCTCGGAAAAATCAATGGACAGGTAATCCAGGGCCATGTCAATGATGTACAGGTTCTGTTCTAAAACCGATAAAATTGTTGTTACTATTGCCAATCTGAGTTAGACCTTAACCTCAACATCCTGACTGATCCGTTGGACAAGCTCCCGGTAATCGGCTGATGCCGTTGAGCCCGGTGCAAATTCAAAAATGGATTTACCATAAGACGGGGCCTCTGAAAGGCTCTCACAATATCGGATAGGGGTGCAGACATATTCAGGATATAATTTATTGAGTTGCTGTAATATCATCTCCGGTCCTTTGACCCGTGTATCCATAAAGGTGGGAACAATATATTTTAAAACAATCTCTTTGCGATATTTCTGGATCGAGCCCAGGCTTTTCATAAATTCGGAAAGCCCTTGAAGCGGCATGACTTCCAAGGCAACCGGAACAAGAACTTCAGTGGCATAAAACAAAACATTCACGATCAACTGGTCCCAACCCGGGGCTGTATCAATAATCACATAATCATATCGCTGGTCAATCTCTTTCATGGCCTCGGACAGGGTCCATTCCGCGCCAAAACTTTTCCGGTCAATGATCCGTTTTACACCGGCCAGGGATTTTCCGCCGGAAAGCAGCCACAAATTTTTGCGGGCTCTGACAATACACTCTTCAGGGGCCAGCTCTCTGGTTAACAATTCAGTCAGACCGGCCCTGGGTTTTTTGCCCAGAATATAAGAAGATTGGCCCTGGGTATCGGTATCCACAAGCAGAACCTTATGTCCGGCAAGTGCCAGGCCGGCACATAAATTGACACTGGTGGTGGTTTTACCCACACCGCCTTTGCTCAGGGAAACACATATTTTTCGAATCAACGGATTGTTTTCCACAGCAGGTGCTTGGGTGGAAAAAGCATCTTCAGAACTGCTGACTGTTGTTGTATCAGAAGGTTTGTCTGCAACAGGATGGGGTTCTGTTGCGCAGGAGACGATGGTTGAAGCTTCTTGTCCCTGACTTAATAAATCCTCTATTTGAACCAAAAATTTATGGGCGCAGGACGAACACCTTGCCACAATCTTTTTCCCGGCCGGTATATTTTTCGGAATCGTCTCTAAATTGACCTTATGCTTTTTTGTACACTTCGGACAGATGATGATAGCCACTGATCCTCCTTGAACATTTAGCCTGTTTGATAATCGTTTTTAAACAAGTCATCTTTAAGCATTGATACAATATCAGCCATCTGTCTTGCAACCTCTTTTCTCAGGGCAATCCACTGGATACCGCATTGCCAGTCTCTGCCCGAATTCAAAGAAAAATGAACCACCCTGCCGTTCAGCCCTGTGATATGTTGATCTGCGATTTTAAGCTCACAATCCATGATCATCTGGGAGACACTGAATATTGATGGCGGTTCCAGAGTAATACCGATTCCATCCAGACAGATATCGCAGACAGGGTATTGAATATTCTCTATTTTAACCCAGGCAATACCCGGGTCATCCACGGGAACACGAAATGATTGTCGAACAATCTTATATAAGAGAGGATCTTTACTAACCTTATCGAACATATTGGGCTGGCTGTTCATTTGAACCACCTTCCGGAAATCTCGAAATTAAGGGGTTAACCTGATTCTGTGAATCAAATTTTGGGACCAGATATCTCATTTTCGTAAAAATATAACAAGAATGAAAGAGTCGAGCAAGAAAAAACATTCAGATATGAATATAAAAAGGGCGTAAAACAATAAATGTCTTACACCCTTTTTATTCAATATCTATCAATCTGACGGTATGGCCTAGTGTCCGCCCATAGCTGCAACAGCTGGTTTGATAGCCGGATGTACAAAAAGAATAATCATTGCAACAACCAGTGCATAAATACAAAGAGACTCAATCAATGCCAAACCGATCAGCATGTTTACCTGAATTTTACCGGCTGCTTCAGGATTTCTTGAAATACCGGCCATTGCGCCGTTCAATCCAATACCCTGAGCAATACCACAACCAAATGCAGCAATACCGATTGCAAAACTTGCTGCCCATACACTACCGACTAGAAATTCCATGTTTTACTCCTTAATATAATTAAATAATATAATATAAAAATAACG
>JBDRPM010000175.1:0-17741 GCA_043827005.1 Pseudomonadota bacterium
AGATCATTTTTTCATTTACATTTAAGAATTTTGCCACTTCTTTGGTTGACAGCATCTCGTCCATGGGTCAATCTCCTTTGAATAGGTTGTCATTCTTTTTATATAGAATTTTTCATTTTGTCTATATGGCTGGTCTGGATGAATAATAAAAAGTGAAATTGGGTCATATGACGGGTTTGTTTTTTCTCCTTTAAAGCTGCTTGACTTTATAGAGCGAGGCCATTATTTAAAAGAAGAACGTTAACATAGGGAATCAGATATTTATGAAACCAGTGACCAGTGATCCAAAATTAATGGTTCCTAGAATAGTTGCTATTGTTGGAAAATCCAATTCAGGGAAAACAACATTGCTTGAGCGCCTGGTGGCCTGTCTGACCCGGAAAGGATATCGAATCGGAACTGTAAAACACACCCATTGCGGGTTTGATATGGATCGAAAAGGAAAGGACAGCTGGCGGCACAGACAGGCCGGTGCCAGTGCTACCCTTGCTGTTACAGATGATCAGGTTGTTGTGTTTAAAGATGACACCCGGTCGCCTGTTCAGAAAATACAAGATTATCTTTTGGATATGGACCTTGTCCTTGCAGAAGGGTTTAAAACCCAGAATTTTGCCAAGATTGAGATATTCAGGAAGGACAGCAGTCATGCCATGCCTCTGTTTATGGATACATCCATGAATGTGTTACAGAATCTGGTGGCGTTTGTTACGGATTCAGAGTATCGGCCGGATGTTCCGGTTTATGGACTCGATGACATAGAGGCCATTGCGGATTTTATTGAGACCCGGGTTTTAAACAAAGTGGATGAATTTGAATAAGAAATCAAACAGAATGACAGCATTCCGGTACGGTGGATTTTTTAAGGTGTTCCCGGTCTTTTGGATTTTGATGGCCTGTGCGCTTAATTCAGCGTCTGCCATGGAAAAAATTTCAGATTCTGATTGTATGACCCGGTTTGAAAATGGTTCCATTAATTGGAGCACCGGTAATATTGTCGCCATTGGCAAGGCGGCTCCAGAGGACCAGAGAGACATCAGTCTTGAATCGGTTCCCGGCTCTGCCAGGGCAAATGCAAACCGGCAGATTATTGAATTGTTACAATATATTAAGATTGACCATGTGCTGACAGTGGGTGAATATGCGTCTAAAAATGATATCATTCTGGCGGGCATGGAAAAAACAGCCAGGGATGCAGTGGTTTTAAAACAATATTATACCTCAGCCCTTGCCGTTGAAATTCATATCGAGACCAGCATGTATGGGGGATTTTTGCAATTGGTTCTGCCGGACGAGATCCGACAGATACCAAAAATCAGTTCCCTGATCAAAAAGCAGGAATCAGAAAAATCAGGCAAACAAGTGTTTACCGGACTGATTATTGATGCAAAAGGACTGGGTGTTGAACCGGTTTTAAATCCAGTCATTGTCAGTGAACAGGGCCATGATGTGTATAATTCGGTTTTTATCAGCAGGGAATTTGCTGTTCAAAACGGGGTCTGCAAGTATGTGTGCAGCAGGGAAATGGCTTATCAGGATGAGCGTGTGGGAAAGCATCCATTTCTGGTTAAAGGGCTTCGCAAAGAGGGCAAGCCCAAAGCTGCCATTGTTATCAGCATGTCAGATTACCAGAAACTGGAAAATATGACGGAACGTCATGGATTTTTAGCAGAGTGCCGGGTCACCATTGTTATTGATTGACAAGGGCATTGTCGATCAGCCGGGTGGTACCGACCTTGACTGCCAGAGCCAGCAAGACAGGACCCGTTAAGTGTTGTGTCTCTTCAAGGGTAACAGGATCGCAGAACGTAATATATTCCACATTCGTATGCTCAAAAGAATGAATAAAGGATTCCATTTTGGTTTTAAGGGTGTCTGCATCGGTTTGTCCGGTCGCGATCATCTGTTTTGCAAGCTTAAGGGATTGGTTAAGGCTTAAGGCAGAGGCCCGCTGGGATTTCGACAGATAGGCATTGCGGGAACTCATGGCAAGGCCGTCGGCTTCCCGGATAATGTCTCCAGCTAAAATGGTGATGTCAAAATCCAGATCCAGTGTCAGCTGCCGGATAATTTGAAGCTGTTGATAATCTTTTTGACCGAATATGGCCACATCCGGCATGACAATATTAAATAATTTGGTGACAACCGTTGCCACACCGGTAAAATGAATGGGCCGAAATTTTCCGCATAAAAAATTGGGAAGGGATAAAAGCTTGACCTCGGTCTGAAAATTTTTTGGATAAATGTGGGCTTTGGTGGGTAAAAAAACAGCGGTCACGCCAGCTTTTTTGGCCAGCACAAGGTCATTGTCAATATCCGATGGATAAGAATCCAGGTCTTCATTGGCCCCGAACTGTGTTGGATTCACAAAGATGGACAAAACCAGTTCATCGCATAAGGGTTTGCCTTTTTCCATCAGCGACACATGCCCCTGGTGCAGATATCCCATGGTGGGAACAAAACAGATGGTTTTTCCCTGTTGTTTTTTTGATTTTGACCAGGCCTGCATGTCAGATTTTGTGGTGAATATCTCCATTATTTTTCAAGCTCCTCTTTAATTGCAATCCCCATTTCCAATACCGTATACGGTTTTTTTACAAAACTGCCGGCGCCCAGTTCCTGAGCCATGGCAACATCATGGGATTCAGAGTACCCACTGGCCAGAATGGCTTTTTGTTCTGGGTTGACTCTCCGGATCAATCGAAAGGTTTCAAGACCGCTGATGGAAGGTCTCATGATCATATCCAGAATGACCAGATCCACAGGCCGGGTTTTGATAAATTGAACAGCCTCAAATCCATTGTCCACAGCGTCAGCTTCATACCCCAGGCTTTTGAGAATGGTTAAGGCAATGTTTTGTTGCTCTTTTAAGTCATCAACCACCAGGATAAACTGGCCGTGGCCTTTTAGTTCTTCAATGGAAAAGGGTTTGGCGCTTTGAGGGACTTTCTGCCGGACAGCAGGAAAAAGCACTTCAAAGGTGGTTCCCTTTTCACTTGAGAATACAAAAATATAGCCATCATGATCCTGAACGGCATTCCAGACCACGGTAAGACCCAGGCCTGTGCCGCTTTTTCCCATCTCTTTTTTGGTGAAAAACGGATTGAATATGTTTTTAATGTGATGCTTATCAATACCAGACCCATTGTCGGTTACCCGTAAAACAACATATTCACCCTGGGCTACATCTTCATATCCTGATAAGGACGGGTCAATGTAATCGTTTTCAGTTGTGATCAGGACATGGCCGTCTGGTTGTTCGCAAACTTCTTCCGCAGCATTTAATACAAGGTTCATGATGGTTTTTTCAATATGAATGTATGATCCTATGAGGTTTAATAATTCCGGCTCTGTGTTGATTTCTATTTTGACTTGAGGATAGTTGTCTTTTATCTTTTTAAAGTCATGGGCAACGGCATACCGTTCCAGAACAGAATTTAAATTAAGAACTTCCTTTTCAGCACTGGATCCCCTGGCAACCGTGAGCAGGTCACTGACAACAGCCGAGGCTTTCTGACCTGAATCTTTGATGATACCCAGCGCTTTGCGGATTTCAGGGTCAAGTTTATCATTCATCATCAACACTTCCGGGTAAGTGGCAATCCCGGAAAGAATATTGTTTAAATCATGGGCCACACTGCCGGCCAATATTCCCAGGGCCTCCAGTTTTTCAGCCTGCTGCAGTTTTTCTTTGAGGCGGAGCTGTTCTTTTTCCCGGATCTTTTTTTGTGAAATATCCCGGATCAGCCCCTGGTAAACCATGCGGGTTTTAGAAAATTGATTGATTTGAGATCCGCTGATGTCCACATTAATGGGGCTGCCGTCTTTATGGGGGATGACGGTCTCGTAGTTGAATGAACACTCATGTTCAGGCAGGTCTGGAAAATTATGCTTAAAATCTTTTATAAAATCTGTTATGGGTTTGCCAACCATCTCTTTTTGGGAAAACCCTAAAATCGTTTGAACAGATGAATTAACAAAGGTAATAATAAAGTTTTGATCCATGGTCCATATGATATCGGATGTGTTTTTAATCAGAAGCTTAAATTCATTTCCAGATATCTCAACTGCTTTGATTAAAACCGACAGGGCAACGATGACCAGGGCATTTAAAAAAGAGAATGTCCCGCCAAGAACAAACCATTGTATAGGATTGGCGGGGTAGCAAGCAGGATCGCCAAAAAAAAACGCCATTGAAAAAAAGAGTTCCGCACAGGGCCAGCGTGGCCATATTGATCACAAGGGTGATCAGGCTGGCACGTAACCCTGCGAAAATGGCGGCAAAGGCGGAAAAACACAGCAGGTACAGCCGAGCGCTTCCCATAAAGCCGGAGAATGTCATGGAAAAAAGACCCAATAGATAGAAACCGGTAATTCCTGCCCATACCCGGACAGGAAAAGCAACCCTGCCAAAGAATGCAATGCATATGACCCACAGGTAAATAAGCGTATAAAAAAGAACCCGATGCCATTCAGACTGGTCAAGGGCATATTTGCTGCTCAGGACATAGGGGATACTGCCAAAAATGACCAGAACAATAAACAGGCCTTTAAAAATTTTTTTCTGCCAGAACAGAAGAACGCTTTCGTCGTCTTCATAGAGCAGTTTTAAATTAAAATATTTTAAAATCATAGCTTATCTTTTCGCAATAAATTAATGACGGATAAAAAGATGTACGCAAAAGTGTACTATATTGAAAAAAAAAAGCAATTAAATAACCCGAATATTTCACGAAACGTTTTTGCCTTAGCTGCAAGGCGCAGGGCGTGCAGCTGTAGTATTCTACCGCAAACGGCCTGCAACACCGCAGATAAGGCAAAAACGGTTCGCCTGCAAGGTGAAATATTCGGGATAAAGGGATTTATCAGGGACATGTGCCAAATCAGTAAAAACAGTCCGTCAAATCCATGACAGTCGGCAGTTATTTCCTTTATTTTTGTGCAGAGTGGGGAGCCTTTTTATGTGTAACTATTTGTAATTAAAGTATTGTTATAATTTTTTGGTTTCTGGCATAGGTATTGCTTTGCTTGTCTTCAGTGATTGTTATCCTACTGAATGGGGAGAAAAAGATGAATCAAGCATTAAGCAGACTGTCGGGCCGATTAAACACATTGTTTTCCATTATTTTTCAGGCTGCCAGAAGTCAGGCTGATCATAAAAAACTGACGCACCATATTCTGGAAATCAGTAAAAAACAATCCTCTGCTGAAATTATCAATGAGGTCGCCCTTTGTTTGAAAGATATTCTCAATTACCGGTTGTTTGCTTTTGTTGTTAAAAAAGAAACAGCTGTTGATGTCTGGCTGGACCCTAGAATGTACAAGCAATCCATTGAAGAGGTTATTTTAAAAGATTTCAATATTGAAAAGCGAGAAGACATCACCTATTTGAACCAGGCATTTTATACGGGTGAGCGGGAAGAAAAATTTGATTTAAATGCACTCGTATTTTATGAATTAAAAGAAGAAAATTGTTATTGCCGACTGTATATGCTTCCTTCTAAACCCATGCGTGTCTCGGATGACGAGGCTGTCAGTATTATCCTTCAAGGATGTTCAGCAGCGCTTTCCCGTCAGCTTAAGATTGAAAATTTACGGAATGCTGCCGTAATTGATCCTTTGACCGGTTGTTACAATAGACGGGAATTTGAAAATCAGCTCAAGCGCAATATTGCCAGTGCAGTACGGCATAAAAACCCATTGTCTGTTTTTATGTTTGATCTGGATTATTTCAAACGGATCAATGATACTTATGGCCATCTGGCAGGAGACAGGGTTCTTGAAGAAATATCCCTTCTGGTTAAGGAAAATATGAGATCCGATGATATCCTTGCCAGGTATGGCGGCGAAGAATTCATTGCCATTTTGCCGGAAACCGATCGGGCAAAGGCCATGGAGCTTGCAGATCGACTCAGGGTTAAAATTTCAAAAAAACGGGTGGTTCATGGCGATCATATCATCAATATCACCGCAAGCTTTGGCGTGTCTGAACTTGACCCCCATGCTGATTTGACCAAAATTATTCAGGATGCCGATACCATGTTGTACAAAGCAAAATTAAACGGCCGGAATACAGTGATGCCCGGTGTCATAAAGATTGTATCCAATAACACCCATGCCCTGGCCGGCACAACAAAACATGAAAGAATTCAGTGATTGGCAGTGACCACCTGCCATAACGAAAGATGAAAGTCCTCTGATTTCAGCATTTTAGTGGGACTTTCATATAAACGGCCTTGGGCGCCCTGGTGTTCTGCTTTTGTCTGTCCACAACAAAGCATGAAAGAAACGCATTGTTTTTCCAAGCTCTTTCATAGAAACCATCCAAACAGAAAAAATATGGAATCATATTAACAAACAAACGATCCGAATAATTGGATCGGTTTTATTTTTTACGGTTCATTGACTTTTTTGTTTGCAACGATGGGGTTAATCTGTATAATTTTTAATAATTTCATTATTTTAATGAGCGCTTAAAGTTTAATCACGGAGCAATGTTTCATGTTAACAAGAAGTTCTGCCGGGAATAGGATATGACTGCGATCCAGGAACTCATTAAAGAGATAAAAAATTTAAAACCCATCCCTGCGGTGATTACCCAGATATTGGAAGTTGTGGATAAATCCGGCAGTTCCATGGCGGAAATAGCCAATATTATCCAATATGACCCGGCTGTTACAGCCAGTGTTTTGCGGACATGCAATTCAGCATTTTTCGGTTTAAAGAATCCGGCTGAATCCATCAAGGATGCAGTAGGACTTCTTGGAACCGATCAAATCATTGAAGTGGTGTTGATGAAGTCGGGTGCCCAGGTTTTGTCCGGAGATCAAAAAGGATACGGACTGTATGACGGAGCCATGTGGAAATATTCAGTCTCGTCTGCGTTAATTGCAAAACAGATTGCCACAAACTTATCTTTACCAAACAAAAACACCATCTTTACCGCAGCCTTGCTCAAGGATATAGGAAAAACCATTTTGGACCGGTTTGTTGGTGATTTTTTTGAAAAGATAACCCAACTGGTTGTTCAGGAGAATCTGTCATTTCTTGAAGCTGAAAAGAGGGTGATTGGAGTTGATCACACTGAACTGGGTGCAATGATTGCAAAGATGTGGAAATTTTCCCCTAAAATGGTTAAGATCATTCGTCATCATCATCTCAATGATCCGGCAATGGTCAAAGACAAAGAGATTGCCGTGGTTTATCTGGCAGACTGCATTTGTATGATGATGGGGATCGGGGGAGGTGCCGACGGCCTGGCATATCGGTTTAATGACCGGGCAATGGAAGAGTTGGGGATTCAGCCTGATGATATTTCGCACATAATGCTTGAGTTTGTATCCAATATGAAGGAAGTTGAAGCCCTTTTGAATGTGGTTTGAATAAATGACCATTGCATGATACAAGGACCGGGGCTGTTGGGAGAGATGGATTATGAAAACAACGTTGACGCAGAAGGTAAGGGATTCGATTGTTGAAGTCATGGAAGCCATGTTCTGTTTTCCTGTAAAAGAAAAAAAGGACAGGATGCGTGATTTTTCTGCTTTGCTTCATATTCAAAGCTTGAGGGCATGTCGAATTGCTTTTTCCGGCCAGTATTCCGGTGCTATTTTTCTGCTGATTCCTCAAAATATTCTTACCATCATGACCCGGAACTTTCTGGGAGATGATACAGATCAATTGTCTGAAAAGATTACGGACGGGACATTAAAAGAAGCATTGAACATGATTGCCGGCAATGCATTAACCAAGCTGGACGAACAATCGTATACCGGACTTGGAATTCCTGAAATGATTTCAGTCTCTTCTCTTTCCATGGACGAAGACAGTGTTGTTTTTGATACCAAAGACGGGTTGATAGCTTCTTTTGTTGAAATCAATCATTAATTTATCCTCCCCATCACCCAAAAATCTGAGCAATGGGGGGATTTAAAAATGGTTTTATATGAAAGAACCTGGAAAACCACTGCGTTTCTTTCATCCTTTGTTATGGGCAGGTCAGGGTAAAATACCAAAGCGGCCCATGGCCGTTAAATTTGTGTTCGAACTTCAATGCCCTGGTTCTTAAGACTTTGTTTTACGCTCTGGATGGGGATTTCTCTTCTGTGAAAAATACCGGCGGCAAGAGCTGCTTCTGCCCGGGTATGCTCAAACACCTCAATAAAATGAGCTTCACATCCTGCGCCGCTGGAAGCTATCACAGGGATGGAGACTGCATTTTTCACCGCATTGATCAACTCAAGATCAAATCCTGAGTTGGTGCCGTCTTTATCGATACAGTTCAAAAGAATCTCTCCGGCACCAAGGTCCTGACAGGCTTTTGAAAAACTGATTGCATCAAGATCTCTTGCAGACCGGCCGCCCTGGACCGTACACTGGTACCAGCAGTATTGTTCATTGGCAGGCCCGGGAAATTGTGTTTTGATCACATGGTGTTGCAAGGCATCTTCCGGAGAATTGACATAGACCCGTTTGGGATCCACCGAGATCACAACTGCCTGGTTTCCATACACGCTGGAAATCTGTTCAATGGAGCTGGACCCGGTTTTTTTGCCGGTTTTGATATACGCTTCTGCAATATAGACCGCATCACTGCCAATGGAGATCTTGTCGGCACCCGATCGAAAATATTGGGCTGCCACATCCAGGGCTGTATATGTTTTTCCGTTGCTGTCGGTATAATCTCTGATTCCCCCGCCAATGGTGAGCGGGACAAAAACATTCCTGCTGGTACTTTCAAGCACTTGGATCATGGGCATATCCTTGAGCGGAAAATCCCTGAATCCTGTGATATTTAAAAACGTGATCTCATCGGCCCCTTCTTCATAATAGCGTTTGGCCAGTTCCACAGGTTTGCCCAGGTTCCTGACATCTCCTTTTTCCCTGACATCGTACTGATCCCCTTTTGTGACCACCAGATCTCCCTGGTCATTGGACCGGACATCCAGGCAGGCGATAATTCGTTTTGAAAGTCCACCCCCTTTGATGTCGACAGCTTTTTTTGCAGTTAAGTCTGTCTGATGAATAAAATTTTCAAGCAGCTTAATGCCTGCGCTGCCACTTTTTTCCGGGTGAAACTGGGTGCCGATAATGTTGCCTCTCTGGACACTGGAGACAAATTCATAATCATAATTTGTGGTGGTTAAAATAATCGAAGGGTTCTCGGGCATAATGTGATACGAGTGAACAAAATAAAACTTTGTATCAGGTTTGATATCTTTAAATATGGGAGAATCCTGTTTCAGGTTGACGCCGTTCCACCCGATGTGGGGAACTGAAAGTCTGGTTCTGAATCGTTTAACCATGCCTTTGAAAAGCCCTAAGCTTTGATAACCAGAAAACGCTTCTTCACTGCCTTCAAAAAGGGCCTGCATCCCCAGACAGATCCCAAAGAACGGACGATCAGCTTCAAGATAGTCTCTTAAGGGCTGGATGTAGTTTTTTTCATTTAAGATCTTAATCATGCTCTCATAGTTGCCCACACCCGGGAACAGCAGTTTTTCAGCATTTAAAATATCTTCAGGCCGTTCAACCGGTTTGATTTTTCCGCCCAGGCGTTCAATGGCATTGACGACACTTCTGACATTGCCGGCGCCGTAATCCAATAATGTTATCATGTTGGTTTTTTATCCTTCAAACAGGGGAAGCTGCTTGAGCATTTCAAGTATTTCCCCGTCAATTTTCAATGATTTTCCTTTAATATCTGCGATCACAAAGGTAATGTCCGCATCCACACACACGGCCTGGGTATTTTTGTTTGTAATCTGCTGCCGGATAACCGCACTTTTATTGCCAATTTTTCCAAGCCCGGTTTTAATCACAATGGTATCATTGACCTTTGCCTGGCTTCGATATGAAATATTGATATTGACAACAAAAAACAGATACCCTTTTTTCATGAAGGTATCCAGGTCCATATAGGTTTCTAAAGCCTGCCAGCGGCCTTCTTCCAAAAATTCAAGATACCGGGCATTGTTCACATGCTGGTAAAGATCAGTGTGATATCCACGAACGACAATTTGAGTTTCCATTGTTCTGCCTTATCTGATCAGCAGACTGGCGTTTTCAATACACGCCGTCTCCTGCTGGTTCTTGTTTATGAATTGCTCAATTTCCTGGCAATTTAATTTTTTAACGCCAATCGTCTTGCAGATTTTATCATCCAAATCGGTTTTTAGAAAGACATTTATCCGCCGGGCTTTGCTCATCATGGATAAAGCAGTTCCGCCATTGCCTTTGTAATCGTTTTGGAGCGCACAGAAGGCAGCATCAAAACTGGAATGGTCAAAATAGGGTAAAAAGGTGTCAGATCCCACTCCTTCGCTGCATTGAGCCATTACGATCAGGGTTCCACCATCCAGTACAAACGTGGCTGCATTGTTGATGGCCTTATGGGCTTGAATCAGGTTGATATCTTTGGGGAAGCCCCCGCAGGAGGCAATGACCAGCGGGTATTGTCTGGGGTCAGAAACCCGGTAAAAGGTGTCCAGAATAGAACAGGCCTTTAAAAAATCATTGTAGCTGTTTCCGATGATCAACTGGCAGACCTTACCCTTTGAGTTCAATATGCCATGAATGGATATCCGGGGCTGTGTGAGATAGTCATCAATCTGTTTTAAATCCAAGGCCAGGGGATTGTCGTTCAGATTGCCCGGCTGACAGCCCGGACTGAGCTGTTTTTCAGTCCTGTCCAGAAACAGACTGTGATTTTTATAGATATCGTCTTTATACCCCAATCCAGGGAACAATAATTTTCTGCCACCGCCATATCCGGCAAAATAATGATGGGATAACGCCCCGAATGTAATGATCAGGTCTGAGTCAAGCAGGTCTTTTCTGATATGAACGGGCGTTCCGGATTGGGTATCTCCAATCCGGACGAACAGATCCTTATTGCTGCAGTCATGATGGACAAACCGACAGGTATGATAAAGATCCCCATAGGCGGATAAACACTGTTCATCGCTTTGCCGGGCATGGGTGCCATATGCGATAAAAAAGGTAATGTTTGAGGCAGATATTTTTCTTTGAGAAAACACCTTGAGCAGGACCGGCAAAAAAACAGCATATTCGCAAAGCCGGGTTTTGTCTGCCACTGCAATGGAAATGGCAGCTTCATTGGAAAGTGTTTTTGGCAAAGATTCGGCAAAATCGGTTTCAAACTGCTGGATGTCAATCTTATGGTCAGGTTCCTGGATGGTCAATTGGTTGCATTGTTCAGGCATATCAATGGGGTAGACGGTTTTTCCATATTTAAAATCAATGGGTTTCAATTTTTTGCCTCAACGAATAAATATGCAGAAGGATTTTTGCAAATAAAAAAGCTTCCAAAAAGAACCACTCTGTTCGGAAGCCATCAGTGTAACGTTTGATGTTATTCAGAAAAAGGGGGGTTATGGCGTAATGTCCCCGCAGGTTTTTTCCATGCGTGTTTCCAATGTTTTAACGCGTTGTTCCAATTGAAGAAGATAGGTTTCCATTTGTTCCAGATATTGGGCAAAAGTATGGGTAATCCCCATTTCCAGTGTTTTTGCTTCAAGCCTCTGGTTTAAATCTTCACGACTTTCGGTTTGTCTTTCTTCAAGAGTGGGCACAATAACCTCCGCATGTTAGTGTCCGATTCCCTGTCCTTTTAACAGGATATTGTGTATTCCAAACAAAATCTGAGGAAAAAAGCAAGCAAAAGATTCATTATTTCCTGTGTTTATAAAAAAATACCTTAAAAATCAATACTGCCCGGCGTTCTGGGAAATGGGATCACATCCCTGATATTGCTGATGCCGGTGATCAGCATTAAATATCGTTCAAACCCAAGGCCAAAGCCTGAATGGGGGACTGACCCGTATTTCCGTGAATCCAGGTACCACCAGTAATGCTCTTTGGGCAGATTCATCTCATCCATCCGGTTTTCAAGCATATCCAGGCGTTCTTCTCTCTGACTGCCACCGATTAGCTCGCCGATCCCCGGTACCAGAAGGTCCATGGCTGCCACGGTTTTTCCGTCATCATTGGATCTCATGTAAAAGGGTTTAATGGTTTTTGGATAATCGGTCAAAAAGACAGGCCCTTTGCAATATTCTTCAGCCAGATAGCGCTCATGTTCAGACTGCAGGTCTGTGCCGTATTCAACTTTAAATTCAAATGTTTGTTTTGATTTTTGTAAAATATCGATGGCTTCTGTATAGGGAATTCTGGAAAAATCTTTATTGAGAATAGTGTCAATGCGATTGGAAAGAGACTTGTCCACAAAGTTCATGAACAAAGACAGATCTTCGCTGCAATGGTCCACAGCATGCTGGGTCAGTGTTTTGACCAGCTCTTCGCCATGGTCCATGTTTTCAGTGAGGTCGCAAAAGGCCATTTCCGGTTCCAGCATCCAGAATTCAGCCACATGGCGGCTGGTATTGGAATTTTCCGCCCGGAAGGTTGGGCCGAATGTATACACATCCCCCAGGGCCAGGGCAAACATTTCAGCCGAGAGCTGGCCGGACACGGTCAGGTTGGCTTCCTGGCCGAAAAAATCCTTGGAAAAATCAATCTTCCCCTGCTTTTGTATGGTATCCGGGTCAATGCTGGTGACCCGGAACATTTCACCGGCGCCTTCACAGTCAGATCCGGTAATCAAAGGTGTGGTCAGGTATCGGAACCCTTTTTTGTGATAAAAGGCATGAATGGCCATGGCCATTTCAGATCGGATTCTAAAGGCTGCCCCGTATTTGTTGGTTCTGGGCCTTAAATGGGCAATGGTTCGCAAAAATTCATCTGAGTGTCGTTTTTTTTGAAGGGGATAGGTGTCTGGCGCAATATTGAGAATTTCCACCTGGCTGGCCTGGATTTCCCAGCTCTGGCCTTTGCCCGGGGATGCCACAAGATCGCCTGTGATAACAGCAGAACTGCCGGTGGTGAGTTTTTCAATATCCAAATAATTGTCTAAATGATCTTCGGCAACCACCTGGATATTGTTCAGGCATGAGCCATCATTGATCTCCATGAACAAAAAGTTTTTGGATGTTCGTTTTGTTCTGACCCATCCCTTGATCAGCACCTTTCCGGGTGATACGTCAAGGCCGAGCAATGCGTTGATCTTTGTTCTTTTCATTGCTTTGTCCCGTAAAAAATAATATATTAAAAATTTTAGATTTATCCAATTTACATATAGGTTACCATAATTAAAAATCAGTATCATGCATAAACAAAATTATCAAGATGTCCTGTGTCCAGAGAGTCAATATCAGGTGAGCCAATATCAAGAAATTTTGGGACTGGTTCAGAGTCCCACACGATATGCCGGCAATGAAATCAATACCGTTAAAAAAGACTGGAACCAGGTGGATTTAAAGTTTGCCCTGGTGTTTCCGGACCTTTATGAAATCGGCACCTCCCATTTCGGGCTCCAGATCCTGTATTCCATCTTAAACCGTCACCAGGCCATTGCGGCGGAGCGGTTTTTTGCACCGGCACCGGATATGGAGGCATATCTTCTGGACCGAAAGATACCCTGCCTTTCCATGGAATCGCAGCAACCGCTTAACCGGTTTGATATCATTGGGATCAGTCTATTGTACGAACTTAATTTTATCAATATATTAACCCTGCTGACGCTGTCCGGCATTCCTTTGTATTCAGCCCAAAGAGACGACACCTTTCCTCTGGTCATTGGTGGCGGGCCCTGTGCGTTCAATCCTGAACCTCTGGCGGATTTTTTTGATGCTTTTGTCATTGGAGACGGCGAAGAGGTTGTTGTCCGGATTTCAGAAACAGTGATCGCCTTTAAACAGCAGGGTGATGGTAAAAAACAGTCTTTGCTCAGAGAATTGTCCCGAATTGACGGGATATATATTCCCTCTTTTTTCGAACCCTCGTATGATGACAAGGGTATTCAAACCCTGCGCCCCTTGTTTGATGATTATACGGGTGTGAAAAGAGCCTTTTTGCCAGAACTGACCAAAGAGAATTTTCCCGTGTCGCCTATTATTCCTTTTGGCAAACCCATCCATGACCGGCTGCGCCTTGAGATTGCACGGGGATGTTCCCGGGGATGCCGATTCTGCCAGGCCGGAATGATTTATCGTCCGGTGCGGGAAAGATCTTTGCAGGATCTGGTTCAGATTACCAAAGAATCTATAAAAGCAACCGGATACTCTGATATTTCCCTGTTGTCCCTGAGTACGGGCGATTATTCAAACCTGCCGGCGTTGATGACCCAATTAATGGATCTGAACCAGGGCCATTGCAATGCGATCTCTCTGCCATCGGTCCGGGCGGAAAAGCTGACCCCGGAGCTGATGAATATTATCAAAAAATCAAGAAAGACCGGGTTTACCATTGCGCCGGAGGCAGGCTCACAACGGTTAAGGGATATTATCAATAAGAACCTGACCGAAGACAGCATCCGGGCCACGGTTGAAAATGCCTTTCAATTGGGCTGGAAGAACATCAAACTTTATTTTATGATGGGTCTGCCATTTGAAACCTCAGAAGATATTGATGCCATCATAAAACTGTCAACACACCTTGCAGGATCTTATGCCCGGGGCAATAAAAATATCAATGTCAGTACCACAAGTTTTATTCCCAAAGCCCATACGCCGTTCCAGAGAGTGTCCCAGATCAGCCTGGAAGAAACAAAAGAAAAACTGCAATATCTGAAAACCCACTTAACCCACAAGAAAGTCAAACTCAAATGGCAGGACCCGAATATGAGCCTTGTGGAAGGGGTCTGGGCAAGGGGCGATCGAAAACTGTCAAAGCTTTTGGTAGCGGCCTTTGAAAATGGCTGCCGTCTGGATGGCTGGTCTGATCATTTTAATTTTTCATTGTGGCAGAATGCTTTTGATAAAGCCGGAATTGATCCGCAATTTTATACCACACGAAAGCGAAGTGATGATGAAGTTCTTCCCTGGGATCACATTGATTCAGGGGTTAGCCGAGCATTTATGGAAAAAGAGTTTAATCGGGCCGAAAACCAATCCCTTACCCCGGACTGCCGGGAAAATGACTGTACTGGCTGCGGGGTGTGTGATTTTGAAAAACTCAAACCCGTACTCAACGATCCCATTGAGGCAGGCAGTCCAACAGGTGGGCAAACCGATGATCAAGTCGATAATCGAGTCGGAGACCAGGCAGTCCGTTCTGACGGGTCACAAAAGGGAAGATTGACTGACCGGTTACCTGATGATGCGTTTAAAAAATTTGAGATATCTTTTTCAAAGTTGGGGAGAGCCAGGCTTTTCGGTCATCTGGAATTGAACACCATTGTCATGCGGGCGGTTCGGCGGGCCGGGCTGGCAGTAAAGTATTCTCAAGGCTTTAACCCGTCCATGAAGCTGTCCTTTGACACGGCTCTCCCGGTTGGTATGGAAAGTGATCATGAGACGCTGTTTATTTATCTTGAAAAAAATATGGAACCCCGAAAGATTATCAGCCTGTTGAATCCCCAGCTTCCGGAAGGCATTGAGATTACAGGGTGCAAAGCATTTAACAAAGTTGATCCAGGCCCGGCCGAAAACGACAGGTATGTCATAAAATTTACAGACAATCCAATTACCCGGGAGCAGGTGGATCATCTGCTGAATCTATCAGAGCTAATTGTTGAAGACCGGAGCAAAAAAGGAAAAATCCGCCGGACAGATTTAAGAAAAACCATTGAAACTATTCTGTTAATTGATCATAATACCATTGAAATGACGTTGAAAAAATATAATGAGCGAATCATCCGGCCAGTGGAAATATTGGCCCATGGGTTTGGGCTGGTACAAGAACAGATCCAGACCGCTCGTATCCGAAAGATAAAATAAGGATGATCCCATGTTAAAAGAGCTAGTTGTCAATTCCGCACCCCATGAAACACGGGTGGCGCTGCTTGAAAACGGCACCATTGTGGAATTGTTCATCGAAAGAGAAGATGAGACCTCCATTGCCGGAAATATTTACAAGGGGCGGGTGCAGCGGGTCCTTCCGGGTATGCAGGCAGCTTTCGTGGATATTGGATTTGATCAGGCAGCTTTTATTTATGTGGATGATGTTCTGGATACTGCCAGTCATAAAATGTATCGGAAATTTGAGCAGGGCACGGATGGAGAGGCCTATGTGGAAAATGGTAATGTGGAAAACGGAATCTCTGATGTTGAGCCGTCCCAGTTTCATTCTTCCTGGAAAGCATCCTTAAACCGGGACTGCAGCATTGAAGATTTGTTGACCGAAGGCCAGGAAATACTGGTCCAGGTGGCAAAATCCTCCATAGGAACCAAAGGGCCCAGGGTTACCACTCATATCTCTCTTGCCGGCCGGTATATGGTTTTAATGCCCACCGTAGACCATATCGGTATTTCAAAACGCATTGAAGATGAAGCAGAGCGGTCCCGTTTAAAAGATCTGCTGCTTTCCATCAGGCAAAATAAGTTTGGCTATATTCTCAGGACCCAGGCTGCAGGGATTGATGAGGAAACCATTAAAAAAGAGATCGATTTTTTAACCAATACCTGGGAGGATATTCTTGCAAAAAGCAACTCCCTGTCAGCCACTTCTCTTGTTTATAAAGACCTTTCCGTCACATTCAGGGCGGTTCGGGATCTGTTGGCAAACGAGGCTGATAAACTGGTGATTGACTCTAAAGAAGACTATGATAATGTCCAGAATTTTTTACACAAATTGATGCCGGATGTGAAATTGTCTGTGGAACTTTACCAGGGAAGAGAGTCGATCTTTGATGCCTACAATATCGAAGGGGATGTGGCAAGAGCCTTGAAGAAAAAGGTCTGGCTCAAATCCGGGGGATACATTATCATCGAGCAGACCGAAGCGCTGGTGGCCATTGATGTGAATACCGGCCGGTATGTGGGCAAACACAATTTTGAAGAAACCATTCTTAAAACCAATCTTGAGGCGGTTAAGGAGATTGCCTACCAGATTCGGTTAAGAAACATTGGCGGTATCATCATCATCGATTTTATTGATATGAAACGAGAACAGCACAGAGAAAAAGTCATGGTGCAGATGAATGAAGTCATGAAAAAAGATAAAAGTCAGACCAATGTGCTGCCTTTAAGCGAACTGGGACTGGTTCAGATGACCCGGAAAAGAATCCGGCGAAATTTAACCAGAACCCTTTGCGAACCCTGTTTTTATTGCAGCGGAGACGGGCATCTGTTATCAGGCAAATCCATCTGCCATAAAATATACCGGGATCTGGTTACCGAGGCAGGCGATATCATGGGCAACAGATTCACTGTAAAGGTCCATCCTGAGATTGCCCAATTGCTTCATGGCCGGGAAAAGCATTTGGTCTCATCCCTTGAGCAGCAATTTTCAAAACCCATTGCCATCTATCCTGAGCCCAGTTATCACATGGAAGAATATCATATTTTTGAATCTGTTACTTGAACCTTCCCTTGAAAAAAAATCAGCATGTTTTGTGTTCCTGATCCAATCGGTACAAATTCTTTTTGAACTGGGGGGTTAACCCGAATATTTCACGAATCGTTTTTGCCTTAGCTGCAAGGCGCAGGTCGTGCAGCTGTAGTATTCTACCGCAAACGGCCTGCAACACCGCAGATAAGGTGAAAACGGTTCGCCTGCAAGGTGAAATTTTAGCCATTTTGTCCAAAGACATTTTGGTATTTCAAAAATGGAAAAATTATTATGCAACTATTTAAAATTATTAAACCAACGAACAAAATGCCTAAAATTTCATGAAATATTCGGGTTAAAACAAAACCGCCGGCAATAGAGGCTTGATATTCCTA
>JBDRPM010000176.1:0-15542 GCA_043827005.1 Pseudomonadota bacterium
ATTAGGCTTATTCTTAATAGATAGTGATTGAACGAAAACTCATCCATCTGCTGCGTTGCTGCGCAAAGCTGAAATCCTCATGTACTACAGTACACTCCGGTTTCAGCTTTGCTTGCGCCTTGCATATGGACAAGTTTGTGAGCGATGCTCCTCTTCGAGCCATCCAAACACGGGTTTTCGGTCAGGCACTAGATAAGTGTTGTTCAGGTTCAAAATGGTGAAAACGGTATATGGTTCAGATGCGTTTAATCAGATTGTAATTTGGGGGTTCTTCGGGTAATGGTGACAACAGCCAATTCTATCAAAAAATCCAGGTCACTTAAACTCTATCATGAGTTGATGACCAGAAAAGTTGAAAATATCCTTCTGGTTTCCTGTCCCTATGATGCCTTTATCATGGAGGAAGAGGGGCGGCTGTCCACCCGGATCATCAATGAGTATAAAGGTCTGAATCTTTCCCGGCCTCCCCGGTTGACCCTTGTTTCTTCTGCATCCCAGGCCCTGGAAAAATTAGCTGTTAAAAAATTTGACCTGATCCTTGCCATGCCCAGCCTGGGCGGTACAGATGTTTATTCCTTTGCCCAGAGGGTTAAAAAACGATACGCTGACCTGCCCTTTTTCATGCTGCTTCACAATACCTGTGATGTGGAGCAGTATGTGTGTCAGGACAAGAGCGGCGCCATTGACCGGACCTATCTTTGGGGTGGGAATGCCGACCTTCTGCTGGCCATTATCAAGAACTTTGAAGATGAAATGAATGTGGCCCGGGATACGCAGAATGCAGATGTCAGGGTCATTATTCTGGTGGAAGACTCTCCCTATCATTTTTCATCCATTTTGCCGGTGCTGTATAAAAATATTGTTCTGCAGACACAATCGGTGATTGATGAATCCATAAACGAAGAACACCGGCTGTTAAAAATGAGGGGGCGGCCCAAGGTCCTGCTGGCTCAAAATTATGAAGAAGCCGTGGTGTTGTATGAGCGCTATAAACCTTATCTGTTATCGGTGTTTTCAGATATGCGGTACCCCAGAAAAGGGATTGAAGATCCCCAGGCCGGGTATAAATTATTAACAAAAATAAAGCGGGAAACCCCGGATCTGCCCTTGCTGGTTCTGAGCACCGAAGATCATAACCGGGAAAAGGCAGACAAGATTCCGGCTGTGTTTATCAACAAGATGTCCAGTAACCTGAACAACCGGCTTAAAAGTTTTTTTGTCTGCCACCTGGGGTTTGGGGATTTTGTGTTTCGCATGCCCGACGGAGAAGAGATTGCCAGGGCCAGTGATTTGCAGACCATAGAAAAACTATTGTCTGAAATCCCGGATGAATCCATTGTCCACCATGCCATGCATGATGATTTTTCCAGATGGTTCATGGCCAGAAGCGAGATTGAATTTGCCCTTCAGCTCAAGCCGGTTAAAATCAGTGATTTTCCAGATCCTCAGGATTTAAAGACTTTTTTAATCGAAAAAATCCGGGAACGCAGAAAAGGGGCTCGCCAGGGACGAATTATTGATTTTAATCTGGAAAAATTTGATTCAGACACCAATTTTATGAAAATCGGCAGCGGTTCTCTTGGCGGTAAAGCAAGGGGTCTTGCCTTTATGGCCTCCCAGATCAAGCTGCACCCGGAACTGCATGAAAAATTTTCCGGGGTCACCATCGCCATTCCCCAGACTGTTGTGATTTCCACCGAGGGGTTTAAGACATTTATTGAAGAAAATAATCTGGCCACCCTTCTTGATCCGGGTGTTGATCTGGAAGATAATCAGATTATTGAAAAATTCACCCAGGCCCATTTCCCGGATAAATTTAAAAAAAGCCTTTCAGCATACCTGGAAAATGTCCGGTATCCCATTGCGGTCCGGTCGTCGTCTCTTTTTGAAGATGCTCATTATCAGCCGTTTGCCGGACTTTATAACACCTATATGCTGCCCAACTCCCACCCCAGCCTTGAAAAACGGCTGAACCGGTTGATTCTGGCCATTAAGCTGGTGTATGCATCCACGTATTTGAAAGCGCCCCGATCCTATGCCCGATCCACCATGCACCGCACCGAGGATGAAGAGATGGCAGTGGTTCTCCAGCAATTGACCGGCAAAGCATACGAAGGTTATTTTTACCCGGCTGTTTCCGGTGTGATTCAATCCTATAATTTTTATCCCATCTCCCATTTAAATGCTGAAGATGGGATCAGTCATATTGCGCTGGGGCTGGGCAAGATTGTCATGGAAGGGGGGAAGACGCTTCGGGTCTGTCCCAGATATCCCCAGTTTCTGCCCCAGTTTTCCATTGTGGATGACATTCTTGAAAATTCTCAAAAATATTTTTATGCCCTCAAACTGGATGAATTTCCTGATGATGATAAGTTTGTTAATTTAAAAGCCAGCGACCCCACCCTGGTTAAGCTTGATTTAAGTGATGCAGTCGATCATCCTGTGGTCAGGGCGTTGTGTTCCACCTTCCATTTTCAGGACAACAGGATCAGGGATTCATTCTCCAGCAATGGATTTCCAGTGCTGACCTTTGCCAGTATCTTAAAATACAAAGCCTTCCCTTTGACCGAGATTTTTGAACAGGTCACCCGCCTGGGTTGCCAGTGGCTGGGATCTCCGGTTGAAGTGGAATTTGCAGTTAATCTGCCCTCAAACAAAGAGGAAAAGCCTGAGTTTTCCCTGCTCCAGATCCGGCCCATGGGGCAATACAAACTCAATTTCGGGATGACGATATCTGAAAAAGAGATTAAACAGGCCTTTTGTTATTCTGAGCGATCTTTGGGCATTGGCGAGTATAAAGACATTTATGATCTGGTCTATGTAGATCCGGACACCTTTGATGCCTCAAAAACAGTGGAAATCGCAGCACAGATCAATAAAATAAATGCTCAGTTCAGCCCTGGCAATCAAAAATATGTTTTGATCGGGCCGGGCCGATGGGGGACTGCTGATCGCTGGCTGGGAATTCCTGTGGTATGGAATGATATTTCCAATGTGGGTGTGATGGTGGAAACCTCCATTGAAAGCATCAAGGCTGATCCATCCCAGGGGTCCCATTTTTTCCAGAATATTACCTCTCTTGGAATCAGCTATATCACGGTATCGGGCAAGGGTAAGGACTTTATTGATTATGATTTTTTTAAGTGTACGCAATGCCAGACCATCACATCTTATTTAAAACACATCCGGTTTGAATATCCCATTCGGATCATGGTGGATGGTAAAACCTCCCGTGCTGTCTTAATCCCGGGTAAAAAAGAGGAACCCGATGATATCATGGAAGATATCCCGGTTGTTGATTTTTAGCAAAAATATCGCTAAGTTCAGGTGTGTTTGATAGAACTTTATCCTGGAGACGTGAATGCGTATTGAAAGCAAAAATTTGAGCTTTACCTATCCTGGCAGTCAGACAGCAGTGATCCATAATTTGTGTTTTTCCATGGAAAATCCTGGATTCAACGCCTTGTTCGGCCCATCTGGCGCGGGCAAAACTTCTCTTGCCAGACTGATGGCAAGCCCTGGGGATCGCCTGGGCCGGCAGATCATTACCCAGGATGTTCAAACCATTTTATATTCGTACAATCTGGAACGGCTGCCGGGCTGGTCTGGTATCGGAACCCATCTGGACAAGGTCACCCCCAAAGGAAAAGAAGGTTTAAAACAGATCCTGATTGATATTTTTGAACTGAACGATGTGTTAACATCCCGGTTTTCACAGCTTTCCATGGGCCAGCAGAACCGGATCAATCTGATCCGGTACCTGCTTCAGGAATTTGATCTTTTGATTTTAGATGAGAGTCTGGCCAATGTGGATGAAAAACTTCGCCAGACCATTATCCTGGCTATTAAAGAGCTATTTACAGACAAAATGTTTTTATATATTTCCCACAACCTGATGGAGGTTTCAAAATTCTGCAACCAGATCCTGGTTTTTGGAAAGACAGCATCAACAAACGGGTTTTTTATGACCCATGGCTTAAATTACAAAAATCATGATTGTCTGGATAAACAGGATCTGGATCACACCATGCTGGAGATCATGAATGCTGTTTAGACGCATATTCCAGTTTTTAATTGTCTATGCCATCGGCATTTTGCTGTTGGGTGCGGTCAAAGTTTTTTTGTCCTTATCCGACTATGTGATCCCCGGAATCTCATTGATCCGGGAAACCGTGGGCCTGGTCTTTTTTCCCTATGTGTCTGATGTCTTGAACACGTTATCGGTCACTGTTCTGGGTCAGGGCATTTCCATTCTAATGGCATTTGCAGTTGGCATTGCCGGTCGCAAATCATCCTGGATGGGATCGTTTATCAAAATAACAGCCTATAATATCCAGGCGTATCCCATTGTTGCCCTGGCACCCATTATCTTTATTCTTCTGGGGGATGGATTTATTTCAAGGCTGCTGATTGCATCCATGATCTGTTATTTTCCCTTATTGTTATCGGTGTTGGGGATTATGGCCACGCCAGTGGAAGATATTGAGCATTTTTACCGGGTGACCGGACGGATGCGCTGGCAGCTGGAAGTTAAAATCAGGGCATTTGAAAATTTAAGCAAGCTGATCACGGTGATCTCCGGCAGTGCCACCCTTGCCATGGCCGGTACCATTGTGGCCGAATTTATTGCCGCCAATGCCGGGATTGGCTACAGTATAAGGATCGCACTTTACCAGAGTGACCTGTCTAAAATTCTGGTTGCTTTGTTTATGATCGGTATTTTTATTTCCATTTACCAGGGGATTCTGGAAACCATTGGGGAACAGATGAAATACAGATGGCTGATGCCGGATAAAGAGGGCATATGATAAAAAGAATATGGGTCATTTTTCTGGTCCTGGCTCTGGCTTTGTCTGCCGTGATTTATTTTAAGCAGGGGAAAAGCAAACCTATTGCGTACCGCCTCAAATGGCTGTTTAATACCAGTGTTGCCGGAGATATCTATGCTGTTGCCAACGGGTATTTTGAAAAGGCCGGGCTGACAGTTGAGATTAAAGAGGGCAGCCCTGAGAAAAATGCCATTAACGAACTGGAGCTGGGGTATGCGGATTTTGGCGTGGCCTCGGCAGACCAGGTGATCCGGGCCATTGAAAAAGGGGCACAGATTGTGGTCATTGCCCAGTTGTTCCAGGTGAACCCCATGCAGTGGATTTACCGGGCAGACCAGCCGGAAATAAAACAATTGCAGGATTTAAAGGGCCGCCGCATCGGGATTACGTTTGGGGGCAACGATGAAACCATTATGAAGACCGTTCTGGCTGCTGCCGGAATCGCACAAACCGATGTGACCCTGACGGGTGTAAGGTTTGATTTTTCTCCGTTCTTAAAGCGCCAGGTGGATGTCTGGCCGGTTTATCGCAATTCCCAGGGAGTCATTCTTGAACAGCAGCTGGCCAGAGAAGGGGAATCGGTCTGTTTTTTTAACCCGGCCGATTTTGGAATTCATTTTGTGGCCAACTCAGTCATTACGACCCGGGCCATGGTTGACAGGAATCCAAAGGTTGTTAAACAATTTTTATCTGCATTGTTAAAGGGATGGGAAGATGCCATGAACCCGGCCAATGAAACCGATGTGCTTGACGCTGTAAAAAAACTGGACCAGGGCACCCAGGGCATTATTCAAAAAGAACAATTGATGGTGACAAGGCAATTGATTCAACCGCTGCCTTCCATTAGAATCGGTCACATTGATACCGCAGCCTGGCAGCAGACCGAAACCATCATGCTCAAAGAGCAGCAGATTAAAAACCCGGTAAACATTGAAACCTGTCTGATTCAAATGGAATAAACAAGGCAGAAATGCAGTTTTTTTTTGCTTTTTTAATCTAATTGACGCATGATTGAAACGAAACTATCCATATGTCACAACAAGAGAAACAACAGGGAAAATTATTGAAGCGGATAAATATTGATAAAATACAACCCGGAATGATCCTGGGCAGGGATGTGGCCAACCGGGAGGGACGCCGGCTGCTGTCAAAAGATATGATGCTCACTTCAAAGGAGATCCGTATTTTAAAAATGTGGGGAATACCCGAAGTCATTATTCATCAGGACCCTGCCGCTGAAATTTCACTCCAGCCTGAAGCAGCAACAAAAGATGATAAAACAGCCAGGGTATTTCTGGATGCCTGGTTTACGAACAATGATTGTAAAAATCCAGTGATCAAAGCAGTCTATGATATCTGTCTGGACCGGCATTTAAATGATCAGTTTGAGCTTTTCTCTGTTTTTCAGGCAGATCAGGACCTGGAGGCATTCAAATCATACCAGATCAGACCTTTGGAAGAGATCCGGAATTTATTGAAAAAAGATTTAAAACTGCCTTCACTTCCCACGATTTTTTCTGAAATTAATGAAGCCAGCCAGAATCCCCAGTGTTCGGGCAAGGATATTGCCGGGATTGTCAGCAAAGATACCAGCCTGAGCGCAACCCTGTTAAAGATTGTCAATTCTGCGTATTACGGTCTTCCTGAAAAGGTTGAATCTTTGCAATATGCGGCCATGGCCCTGGGAACCCAGCAGCTCAGTTCTCTGGCCCTTGGAATCACAGTGGTTGATTATTTTAAAGGGATTGCCAATCTGCAGATGAATATGGAATCCTTCTGGCGGCATAGCATTGCCAGCGGGATTGCCGCCAAAACACTGGCATCCCAGATAAAAGGGGTTAACTCTGAACGCGTTTTTGTCAGCAGCCTGCTACATGATATCGGGTGGCTGGTTTTTTTAAATTTCTGTCCCAATGAATGCAACCAGGTTGTTTATAAAGCCCGTTTGCTGGGGTTGAACCTGTATCAGGTTGAACCCAGATATTTTGGAATGACCCATGCCAGATTCGGCAGCCTGTTGGTAAAAAACTGGAATTTTCCGGATAATATTGCATCCCTGATTGACCAGCACCATGATAATTTTAAAACATTGCCTTCTAAAGAAGTGGCCATTGTCTATGTTGCCAACTGGCTTGTTGATGCCATTGGGATTGGATTTGCCGGAGAAAAAGAGATGGCCAGACTGAGCATGAATGCGTGGAAAGCATTGGAACTGTCGGAAAGCGTGCTGGCATCCATTGTCAAACAGATTGACCGTCAGGTCGCAGAGACCATAAAGTTTTTTTATGAATAAACCCAATGACATAGATTTGGATAAGCGCCTGGAATACCTGGAGCAGGCCAATTTTTTCAAAATGATGGCCCTGGATCTTGCCAGGGAGCTGGGAGAATTTAATTCAAGCATCAGCCAGTTGAAAGATCCGGGGGCAATTTTTGAAAATTGTCAGACCCGGGCCAGGCAGATGATCGGTTTCAAACAGATTGCCTTTTTCCTGGTGAGTGAAGAGGATTCAGGGTTTTATCCATACTGCTGTTATCCGGATACAGATAAAGAGGTGATCGAACAAGAGATTGATGTCCTGGTGGAAGACGGGACATTTTCAAGAGCGGTGCTGGAAAAAATTCCCGTCACAGCCTATTCAAAGGATTCTGATCAGCAATTGCTGCTCCATGTACTGGCAACCGCTTCCCGTGTCCGGGGCATGTTTGTCGGTGTGCTGGAAAAAAACTCAAAACACATTCAGGAAGCTGCTTTTGAGATTTTTTCCATTTTAATGGCCCATTGTGCCAATGCCCTGGAAAGCTATGAACTTTATTCTCAATTAAAAGCATCCAATATCCAGTTGCAGAAAAAAGTGAATCAACTCTCCCAGTCACAATCGTGTTTAAAAGATGAAATACTGGAGCATGAAAAAACAGAAGCCGCCCTGGAAGCCAGTGAGCGCCAATACCGCCTGCTGGCAGAAACTGCAAGAGAAATGATCCTGGTCGTTTCTGAACAAAAGAAAATTACTTACGCCAATCCGGCCGCCCTGACCACCTGCGGATATGAACAGGCAGGAATGAAAGATTTGTCGATTATTGAATTGATTGATAAATTTGACACCATTTTTGCTGAAAATCTGCTAAAGGATCAGCCTGTTCAGACTGCACACATTTTGTCAGCATCCGGGGATAGAATCCCCCTGGAAATTACGATTGTCCCCATTTTCCATGAAAACAAAATGTCAGGTTATCTGCTCATTGGCCGTGATATTTCCAGCCGGTTAAAGGCTGAGCAGGATCGAAAAGATCTGGAGACAAAACTCTGGCAGGCCCGGAAGATGGAATCCATCGGCCTTCTGGCATCCGGAATCGCCCATGATTTTAATAACATCCTCAGTGTGATCGTCAATTATACAACTCTTTCAATTGTCAGGATACATAAAGATGACCCGGCTTTCGGCTATCTGCAGAATGTGCAGAAAGCATCGGAAAGGGCAGTTCTGCTGGCAAGAAAATTGTACACCATTGGCCGGAATGATGATCATCAAACTATTGAAATTAATGTTGTTTCAACCATCAAGGATACTGTTGATCTGTTAAAATCCTCTCTGGGCAATAAGATTGCCTTGAAAACCCGATTTCAGCTGGATAAGCTGACCATCCTGGCTGAAGAGACAAGAATCCAGCAGGTGTTAATGAACCTGATTACCAATGCCGTGCATGCCATGGGAAACTGCAGCGGTACCATTACGGTATCTGCTTTTCAGGTCAGCGTTTCAAAGGCCACACCGCTGTCTGTTCTGGATTTGCTGCCTGGATCATATATTAAAATCAGTGTCAGTGATGATGGTCCCGGGATTGAAGTGGGTGTGCTGCAGCAGATATTTGAACCCTATTTTTCAACCAAAATCGGTAAGGATAATTCAGGGCTCGGACTGTCCGTGGTCCACGGGGTGGTTAAAAATTATAAAGGGGGGATTGATATTGATACCCAACAGGGCGTTGGAACCGCTTTCCATATTTATTTGCCGGAGTTCAAGCCTACCGCACCAGAGCTTTGATTTCATCAATCACAGCTTCGCAGGCAAGGATACCCCGTTTCATCAATTCGTCGCCTCTATGGAAGTCATCCCAGGCAAAGCCCTGGACATCCGGGTAAATAACAATGTCGGATTTTTGTGCAAATCCGCTGGTGGCCCGCTTGTGAACAATCTGGATGGTTCGTGAAATAACATCCACAATGGAGGGGGACCGGTTTTTTTGGTTGTGCGATGGGCCAGGGTTTTCCGTGCACACCGCAATGATTTTGTCCGCCCCTTTTTGCTCCAGGATATTGACCGGCACGGGGTTTAAAAGACCACCATCCACCAGCCAGCGGCCGTTGCGCCGGACAGGAGAAAAAATAGCCGGTAAAGACAGGCTGGATCGCACGGCTGTGGCCACATCGCCGGTTTCAATCAAACATTCCTCTCCCCTTAAAATGTCCACACTCACCATATAGGTCGGGATCAACAGATCCAGAAAATCAGCATGGTCAATGGCACTGGCAACAAGATTCATGGCTTTTCTCCCCCTTAAAAAACCTTTAAAGGGAAGGGTATAGTCAAAAATACCCCTTCGCGCTTTGGTCCGGGTGGGGAAAAGGTCAATGGTTGTTTTTTTCAAATGCTCGACACAGCCTTTGGCGGCAAAAATTGCACCTACCAATGCGCCCATGCTGGTGCCGGCGATCATGTCAATGTGAATACCCGAATCCTGAAGAACTTTTAACACCCCGATATGGGACCAGCCTCTTGCTGCACCTGCTCCCAGCGCAAGCCCGATCCTGACACCGGCGATCTCTCTTGCAACCGCCCTGGCCCCTTTTATGGGGAAGCGTTTTTCAGTATCAATCTGCCCGCTCAGCGACAAATCGTATCGATCGACCCAGATTTGAGGGGTTTCAGACAGATTCAATGCCTGCTTGAGTGTCGTTCTGGCAATCCCCCTGGTTCCGCACAGATGGCTGACTCCGACCCGGACCCGGTCAAATCCGATGCCGGATTGTTCTTCAAGACGTCTTAACCTTTCTTTGACAGATTCAAGCCCGGTTTCGGTGTTGTTGATCAACAGCAGGTTTTTATCACAGAGCCTTACTGCCTGCTGTTCGAAACTTCCAAAATAGTGAGACAGGCTGAAAAAGACAATGTCATACCGGTATTTAAGGCTTTCCATCAGCAGGGACAACACAGGAACCAGCTTTTTGTTAAATCCTTTGTTGACCTGAAGAACAACAAAACCGGACGAGTGGGAAAACCATTGAAAATCCCTGATTTTGTAAAGATCCGGCGGTAAGAGCTCGAACAGGCTTTCATCCGGGCAGGCCATGAGCCCCAACCCATATTTTTTCATTATGGGTGCCAGTTCAAGATTAGGTTCGATTACCAGAACTTTTTTGTGCGATTCTGTACAAATATGGTAGGCCACAGAATACAGAAAATGGGAAAGCCCCAGGTCAGATTCTGTGGCCGAAAGGGTGTAGAAGGCGGATCGTTCTTTTTGACCCTGGTCCTGGTATCCGGACGAAAGCCTCCGGGCATACAGACGGCTTAAAAACAGTCCGATATGCCTGTTTTCTGACAAGAGGTGGTCAAAATCCTTTTTCTTTAATTGAAAGACGGTTGTGTCCAGACTGGTTTTAATTGTGGCATTTCTGGGCAGATCAGATACCAGCGCCATTTCACCGAAAAAATCCCCCCGCTTGAGTTCAGTCTGAAAACCAGCATCCTTATTTTTGGTGTGAACGATCACAGCGCCGGACCGGATAATATACATGGAATCGCTTGGATCACCCTGTTCAAAGATAATTTCATCTTTTTTGAAAGAGAAAAAATCAAAGCAAACAGCAATTTTTTGAATCTGTTCAGCGGGTATGGATGAGAAAAGCGGAACTTTGCGTAAAAAGTATTCCAGATCTATATCATGCTTCTGCAGGTTCATGATTTTAAATTCAACCTGTATAATGGATCTCCCACCAGCACCATTTTCCACGACAGGTAAGGCAGGCTGATCAGGTAGGATTCAGCCAGGGTCAAAACCCCTTCTGAAAGAAACGCAAAAAACATGTCTGGTATGGGAAATCCCTGGATATAGGGTTCGCCGACCGGGCCGATGGTGGCGGCAATTCCGTTATCCAGCATTTTTTTACACCAGACCTGGCTGTCACTGTTTTTTAAAGTGACGCATTCGGAGCTGGCCATATGAAACCCGACAGAGCCTTTCTGCCATTCAAAGGCATCAATATATCTGGCCAGGCTGTACCAGCCGCAGTAAAGGGCGGCAGACGGGCATTGACCATTCTGGAAAAGGGCTTCCTGATCATCGAGCACCACCTTGAGGCGGCCATCATTGGCGAAGAATGCAGCTGTCTTATGAAGGGATTGATCATACAGGCCATACCCCTGGGTTGCTTTTTTTTCCGGGTTTTTCCATCGGGCGTCAAAATAGGCTGTGCCTTTCAAGCCGTTTGTTTCAGCCTCCAGCGTGTCATCGATGATGCGCTTGACAACAACATCGCTGGCACCGTCCAGCCGACTTGTCATCATGACGTTGGATTTTTCAAGTTCTATCTTTTTTCCACGAAATCCAAGAAAAAACGGGTTGGCCTGCCACATGTTAAGGGTGTAGTCATCCAGTTTAACCAGACACAATTCTGAATCAAAGGACGCTTCTTTATCCAGGTTTTTTTTCAGTGAGGACAATTTTTTTTTAAAATTAGCCAGTTGATCGGATTTTTCCTGTTTTATTTTTAAATCAATGATCTCACCACTGGTCAGGGCGGTTTCAAGCTGTTTAATATCTTGATCAATTTGATTAATTTTTTCCTGTTCTGCCGGGGTTGCGCCTGGAGACGAGATTCTTAAGGGAACCCCGTAAATGGTGACAATGGCCCTGATTTTAGAATTGTTTTCAAGAAACCTGCGAATGGGGGGAACGGCTTTGTTGGTATAGTCTTCCCGGGAACAGGTCTCCTTGTCTGTCATGAACACCAGCACAAGGTTGTCTTTTGGAATCTGTCGTTTTTCCATATAATACAGGGCCAGACCCTTGCTTTTGGCTGCATTCTGGTTGGCCACCACAAGCACTTCATCAGCAGATAAACCATAAACCGTGGAAGAAAAACAAAATACAAGTACAAACATGAGTCCAAAAGCTATTTTTTTACTGATTAAGACAGTTGCGGCCATAAAGACAATACCCTTGTTGATAAATGTATAAACCAGTATTATCACGGATCAACCAAAAATCAAAGTCAAAGAAAAGTAATTTATTGACCTTGGAATAATGGACGAGGCAGATAATTTGTGCAAGCGCCTCTTGCACAATTGCCCGGTCTTTCCATGCATCTGCAAAGACCCGCATGTACTTTAGCCCGAATATTTCATGAAATTTTAGGCATTTTGTTCGTTGGTTTAATAATTTTAGATAGTTGCATAATAATTTTTCTATTTTTGAAATTACAAAATGTCTTTGGACAAAATGGCTAAAATTTCACCTTGCAGGCGAACCGTTTTCGCCTTATCTGCTGTGTTGCAGGCCGTTTGCGGTAGAATACTACAGCTGCACGCCCTGCGCCTTGCAGCTAAGGCAAAAACGATTCGTGAAATATTCGGGTTAGGTTCCGGGAAAAATAAAAAAGCCGGGAAAAAAAGTCTTTTGATTGAGACTGCCTTTTCCCGGCATGGGATATATCCGCTCGTATGACCGGTTAATTATGTTACATCAAAATGCAGGCTTTGGTGCGAAGGCCGGTTTTTTTGGCAACCGCCTTATAGCAGGAACTGCGTTCCTCCATGCTGGTTGTGCAGTAATCACACGCTCTGAGTGCATCTGACATCCGTTTTTTCCCAAGGGCGCAGCACATGGCTGCTTTTTTCTTTATATAGTAGGATTTCATAACCACCTCCGGATAAACTTAATCGCATGACAGGGATTGTTTTTTTCTGTCATGCTGTATCAGGTTTAAGATAAGAGCGGACTGAGATAAATCAATCCTGGGATTAAGTTTCAGTGTTTTATCCGTTATAAATTCAGTGACTTTGCACCATGGAATATTCGCAGGATATATACCGCTTTTTCAGCGATTCTATAAACTACCCGATATTTATTATATATCAGATGCCGGTAGCTGGTTCCAAAGAATTCATTCTCCGGTATGAAGGGGTTGCGGCGTGGGAAGGTCTCAAGAGAATATATCTTTTCCTCCAATTGCAGGATGAAGTGGTTTGCATTGTTGATGCTGTCGTCGGCAATGTAATAATAAATTTTTTCTAAATCATTTTGGGCTTCTCGGGTCAATCTAACCTGATATTTCTTTATCACGCTTAAATTCCTTGAAAAAATTGCGAGCTTCTTTATATCGTTTGTTTTTTATATCTTCTTCAGCCGGTATGAGGAGTTTGAGCAGGTTAAATGCATTTGCAATTTTTTCATATTCATTTGCGCCAAGAAGTACAGCCTCTGCTTTCCCATTCACTGTCAGAACAACGGGACGTTTGGTCTTATTTATTTGTTCAAGTACAGAGTTTGTATTCCTCTTTAAATCAGTAATTGAACGAATATCTTCTGTTATGCTTAATGTCATTTGATCCCCTTTTAAATACTTAAAGGTTGTAATTTAATGCTTTTAGTATGCACTATTTGATGATAATTAATCAAGTTTTTCTGTAAAAACTAACTATCTGCGGTTAGATACTAGGGTTTTATATGGTGTTATTCTCATCCTCTGTTTGCGTTGTCTATGCCGTATCAAAAGGGATTTCAGTTGCTGTCCGGGCACAATTTTATTTGACACTTGCCCATAGCATGGTGCGCAGACCTTCAAGGGTCAGCATTCAAACCGGTCTATATAATTTTTACCGGTTGCAATATAATAAATATCTTCGGCCATATTGGTGATGTGATCGCCGATCCGCTCGCAGCACCGGCCAATAAAAATGAGCTGGGTGGCATCATCAACAGCAGCGGCATCATCCTGCATCTGTTTTCGAACCAGGGTCATTGTTCTGGCAAATTTTTTGTCAATCTCATTGTCCTGGTGCCAGACAGCAATGGCTTTTTCAATATCCAGGGACTGGAAGGAATCCATGACATCTGTAAGCATTTTCTGACACAGATTTGCCATTTCACAGATCAATGCCACCACTTCTGTGGACGGGGATTTGGATAAGTACGTCACCCGTTTTGCCATATTGCCTGCATAATCTCCGATACGTTCCAGTTCAGCAGCCATTTTCATGGCAGATAAAATATATCGTAAATCTTCGGCCACGGGCTGGCGGCGGGCCAGGATTCTGACGCAATTTTCTTCGATGTCTCTTTGAAATTGGTTGATATGGCGGTCATCTTTGATAATCTGTTCAGCCAGCGATATATCCAGGGTATTAAAGGCCTGGATTGCCAGACCAAGCTGTTCTTCACAGGTCTTTGCCATGGTTGTGATGGTTTGATTCAAAATTTTTATTTCAGCATCAAATGCTTTTACAATATGGGATTGCATTGTCCTGTCCTTAAGGTTATCCGAACCGGCCGGTAATATAATCATTGGTCAGTTGATGGAGCGGGTTTAAAAAAATCTGGTCTGTGGGACCGATCTCAATCAGATCGCCCATGTGAAAGAATGCAGTCCTTTCGGAAACCCGTGAGGCCTGCTGCATGGAGTGAGTGACAATGGCAATGGAATATTCTTGTTTTAATTCATCAATCAGGTCTTCTATGATGGCGGTTGCAATGGGATCAAGTGCTGAACAGGGTTCATCCATCAGGATGACTTCCGGGTCAACGGCAATGGTCCTGGCAATGCACAAGCGCTGCTGCTGGCCACCGGACAGCCCGGTTCCCGGCTGATCCAGGCGGTCTTTTACCTCGTTCCACAAGCCTGCCCGCTTGAGCGATTTTTCCACCAGCTCATCAATTTCCTGGCGGTTCTGGACCAGCCCGTGGATTTTGGGGCCATAGGCAATGTTGTCGTATATGGATTTGGGAAACGGGTTTGGCTTTTGAAATACCATTCCCACCTGGGCCCTTAAAGGTACCACATCGATTTTTTTATCATAGATATCGATTTCGTCCAGAAGGATCTTTCCTTTTACCTGGCATCCGTCAATGGTATCGTTCATCCGGTTCAGGCAGCGCAAAAAAGTGGATTTTCCACACCCGGACGGTCCGATCATGGCAATCACTTCATTTTTCCCAATGTCCAGGGTTACATTGTGAATGGCCTCTTTTTCACCATAATTATAAAAAACGCTGACGTTTTCACAACGCATCCTGGGATTTTGAAACGTTTTTTGAACCACGGTTTACCGGCTGTCTTAGTTAAACATTTTTTTTTTTCTAATTTTTTACAAATGTTTTTCGGGCATGGGGGGTTCCATATTCGTTTGATTTGATACGGTTTTGATTTCTTGATAATTCATTGTTTTATCCAAGGGGCATACCGGATGGCAAGAGTGCCATCCGGTATGCAGGTGATTATAGATCAGACAGTTTCAAGGGGGTCAGGTCCTTGACAATGCCGGCATATTTTTGTCTTTCTGCTGTTGGCATGGGAATCAGGCCTTTATCGGTAAGATAACCTTCTTCTCCCCAGGCAGCTTCACTGGTGAATTCTTTTAAAAATTCACGGATTCCGGGAATCTGATCCACATGGGCTTTTTTTACATAAAAGAACAGGGGACGGGAAACCGG
>JBDRPM010000177.1:0-40536 GCA_043827005.1 Pseudomonadota bacterium
CCAACTGTGGCAAGATAAATACCAGCAGTGAGTGCATTAAGACCATTGTTTGAGCAAATATTGGAAGATGCTTTTTCCCTTCTGATATGCTGTTCCCGGGTGGACAGGGTCAGGACAAATCCATCAGCGCCATTAAAATCTTTTGCTTTTCCCACCAGTCGGCCGGGCAGAGTTCTCATCAGCTTCTGGGTGGATGCCAAAAGTCCAAGACCAGGACCGCCAAAAGATTTTGAGATACCAAGACTCTGACCTTCACCCGCTACAATATCAGCGCCATAGCTGCCGGGATTTTTTAACAGGCCATAAGCCATGGCTTCGGTAAAGGAAGTGACAAACAATATATTTTTAGTGTCTGCAATGTGTTTAAATGCATTTAAATGTTCAATGTTTCCCAGAAAATTTGGAGATTGAACCAGAACGCCGGCAATATCATCAAGACTCTCCAATACAGACAGGTCGGTAAGTCCCTCGCTGGTTGCCGGTATTTCAACCATTTGGTATCCCCGGGGTGAGATATAGGTGCGGATGATCTGAAGATGGCTGGGATGAATTAACGAAGAAACAGCCACCCGGTTGGTTTTGCTGTTTCTTCCCAAAGCGATCAGGGCTGCTTCTGCCAGGGCAGTTCCACAATCATAATGAGAGGCCGTGGCAATATCCATGCCCAAAAGCTGGGTGATCATGGTTTGAAATTCGTATATTCCCTGCAAGGTTCCCTGGCTGACCTCGGGCTGGTAAGGCGTATAGGCAGTCATGAATTCAGATCTGGAAATCAGGTGAGGGACAATGGCCGGAATATAATGATCATAGCTGCCGCCGCCGATAAAACATTTGTAATCCCTGCAGGCAATATTGGATGAGGCAAGCGTTTCCATGTGTGTATTCAACTCCCACTCGGAAAAGCTGTCCGGTATATCCATGGGCTGCCTGGCTTTAAGTGAGTCAGGGATACAATCAAACAGATCATCAAGGCTTTTGTGACCTGTGACAGCCAGCATTTGTTCGATATCTTCCTGGGTATGGGGCAGATAACGCATGGCAAATTATCCTTTCAACATTTTAAGGTATGCGTCTTTGTCCATCAAACCATCCATCTGTTCAGGATCAGACAGTTTGATTTTCACAAGCCAGCCATCATCGTAACAGGACTCATTGACCAGTTCGGGTGCATCTTCCAATGCAGTATTAATTTGAACGATTTCTCCGGACAAAGGCAGATAAATTTCTGAAACCGCTTTGACTGATTCTACACTGGCAAACTCATCTGCCTGGGAAAAACTGGATCCGATTTCAGGCAGTTCAACAAAAACGATCTCACCCAATTGATCCTGGGCATAATCATTAATTCCAATGGTAACCAGGTCTTGTTCCTTTTTTGCCCATTCATGATCTTTTGTATATTTTATATCATCGGGCAGATTAAGATCGTCAAGTTCTTTCATGGGGTATCCTCCTTTGGTTTGAATATCGTGTTTGAATCAAATAAATTCTTTTATGGGTCGTCTGGCAGTTCGGTCCGGACGGATATCGTTGACAATACAAATGCTGATATTTCTTTTACCGTCCACAAGGGTGAGCCGGGATCCTGTTTCAAGTTTCTGACTGACATGAACAAACCCGCAACTGATGCCTTTGATGGGTATGGAATCTGAAATGTTTTTGCTGTTAATGCTGATGATTTGATCATTGACCCAGGTAATTGCCATGTCAGTGGCACAGGTTAATACAAATCCGATATCATTGCCGGATGAATGAATCACCCGGGTGTTTTTTCCTGCGCCAACTTTTCTTAAAGAGTCACCCACATAGGGATATATAAATGAGTCATTTGTTTCAAAGAGCAGGGCATCTGAGCCTAAAAAGGATTTGGTAAATCCGTTGCAGGTCTCATTAAAAGGCAGAGCAAACTCCCAGGGATGGTTGATAAATTTCCAATCTCCGATATCCTGGTGGGAAAGGGGAAGACAGGCACCAGCCCTCAAAGAATCCCTGGCCCCTAACCCGCAGGCCGTGATCCCCATTTCTTTGCCAAGCGATAACAGATTCATCCACAATGAGACAACAGCGTCAGACTGGATAAATATCTCAAACCCGAATTCTCCTGTATAACCGGATCTTGAAAGCAACAGGGGGGTGCCATCTTTTAATCTTACGCAGTCTTGATCAGATAATTCTGAAACATTTGTATTTTTAAAAGGAAGATCAAACAGACCCTTAAATGAAAAATAGCTCATTTTAGAAAAAACCATTTCCGGTGACTGGATAACATGGGATAAAATTCGGGCTGAATTTTTACCCTGGATATCAATTTTTGCAATTTGCCCGGAAAGGTCGATGATGTCAATTGTTTCATCTGATATATAATTTGGTGTATCATCTGGACAATGATCCTGCAAATGCCGGGTGATGGTTTGGCCCATACCGGCATTGACGCACACCATAAAAACGGTATTGGAAAATTTATAAACAATGGCATCATCAATGCAGTGACCATTTTCGCTCAAAAAGGCGCCATAAGCGCAGCGCCCGTTCAAAAGCGCTTGGATGTTCCGCGTAAAACAAAAATTGAGCAATTCAAGTGCTTTGTCTCCAATCACCATGATACTGGACATGTGACTGGTATCAAAAAGTCCGGCAGAGTGTAAGACAGACAGATGCTCAGTTTTAACGCCACTGGGATACCATAGGGGCATTTCAAAACCGCCAAAGTCTGCCATGTTGGCAAAAGCTTGTTTATGCCATTGGTTCAAAGGAGTTATTTTTAAATTTTCCTGTGTGGTCATAATTGTGCCCTCAATGTGTTTTTTGACGGATTGTCATAAGATATACGGAACCTTTAGATTGTAGGACTTATAAACAACAAAAGTTTCAACTGATCTGACACCTCCTACTCTGGACATCTCCTCTGTATAAAATTCAAGCAGGCCAAATCCTTTTTTAAAAAGGACGAACACCAGAAGATCATAGCGTCCTGTGACGACACTGACTGAGATAACGCCTTTTAGCTTGCTGATTTCCTCACCTTTTTCCACCAGATTCATTTCAGACAGTTTAATACCGATGATTACAGTGCGATGGTCCGGAACCTTTTCCGGGTCCACAAGACCACATATTTCAAGGATGCCATCTTCCTGAAGCTTGTTTACCCTGGATCGAACCGTATTTTCTGTAATAGAAAATTTTTCAGCGATTTTTTTGAACGATTTTTTCCCTTGCTTCAATTCCCGGATGATGTCAATGTTTGTGTCATCAATCTTCATAATACCCTCGTTGCATGTTAAATTTTTTTTATTCTTATTGTTGGAAATTACTCCACAACAGTGGTATTGTCAAATTATTCTTTTAAAAACTGATGAAACAATAAGAATATTATTATTTATGTTTGTAAAAAACAAGAATATCCAAAAACCAACAAACAATGTTACTGGAGTTTTCAATGAAAATTAGAATGATTGTCATCGGTGGTGGGCCGGGCGGGTATGTGGCTGCACTTCAGGCTGCCTTGATGGGAGCGCAGGTCACACTTGTCGAAAAAGAAGACCTGGGGGGAACCTGTTTGAACTGGGGATGTATTCCGTCAAAAATAATGAAACAGGCTGCCGATATGGTCTCAAAATTCAAACAGGCTGATCAATATGGGATTACGATGGATAACAACATCGGGTTTAATATGAAAATGTTGATGGCTAAAAAAAATAAGGTGCTGGAATCACAGAGGAATGGAATTGAATCCTTGCTTAAAAACCGGTCAATTCATATTGAAAAAGGACAAGCTGTCATAAAATCTCACAACAGGGTTGATGTGATATTCAAAGACGGTTCTATCAAAGAGTTTGAATATGACCGGCTAATCATTGCCACTGGAACAACCCCATTCAATGTTCCTGATTTTCCATTCGATCATACATCTGTGTTGTCTTCTGATGATTTATTAAATCTTGAACAAGTCCCTTCTTCAATTGTTATAGTGGGGGCAGGGGTCATTGGGTGTGAGTTTGCTTTTATTCTGTCCGCATTGGGCTCAAAGGTGACGCTTGTGGAAGCCATGTCAAGGGTTTTGCCTTTCCCTGATATGGATATGGACATATCCAAATTATTGCTCAGAGAGATGAAAAAAAGAAAGATCACCGTTCTTTGTGACACCATTGTCCAAAAAATTGAGACCAAAAACCAAAAGAGTTTTGTTTATCTGGATCATAGTCCATTCACAGATAATCCTGATCCAAAACCAATAAAAACCAGATTGATAGAAACCCAAAAGATTGGTGTGTGTATAGGCAGATCGCCCAATACCGCCGGTCTTGGACTGGAAAAAATCGGGGTTGAATTATCTGAAAAAGGATGGATCAATGTTGACGAATATTGCCAGACTCAAATAAAAGGGGTTTTTGCTATTGGTGATATTTTAGGACCCCAGAAAATTATGCTGGCCCATGTGGCATCCCACGAGGGACTGGTTGCAGCCGCCAATGCCATGGGACATGAAAAAACAATGGATTATTCCGCCGTTCCCATGGCCATTTTCACCATGCCTGAAATCGGTTCTGTGGGCTTGACTGAAAAAACGGCAACACAAAAAGGATATCATTTCAGGGTTGAGACAGTTAATTTCAGGAACCTTGGTAAGGCCCATGCCATTGATGAACTGGCTGGAATGGGAAAAATGATTGTCCAGCAAACAAGTGACACAATTTTAGGAGTTCACCTGATCGGGGCCCATGCGACTGATTTAATCGCAGAAGCGGTTCTTGCAGTCAAACAACAAATGAGCGTAAAAGATCTTTCCAATATTATTCATGCCCATCCTACATTGTCAGAAATTATGGGAGAACTGGCACTTAAAGCAAGCGGCATGTCAGTGCATGGTTAAGGGCCCACTCAAAGATCACTTTACATTTTGAATGCCGAGTCATCCTGTCCTGCCGCGTTGTGTAAATTCGGTATATTTTCGATATGCCTGCATTTCTACGCCTTGGAGGCCGGGCGACTCGACCTTCAAAATTGATAATTTATTTTTGAGTGAACCCTGAAAAGAGGATCGCTATTTAATCGGCGGCTGGACTTCGAATTCAGTCATTTTGTATAAAAGGGTTTTGTAACTGATTTTTAAGATTTTAGCAGCTCTGGATCGATTCCAGCCAACTTTTTCAAGAACAAAATTGATCACTTCTTTTTCAACCCGGTCAGAAGCCAGTTTTTTGATCTTTTTTAATGAAAGGTCTTCAAAAAGTTTTTCAGAGCTTGTGGACAAATCGACAAATTGTGAAATAATGGTGGCGCGGTCCATTGAAAACTCATGATTTTCAATGGGTTGAGAACCATTTTGCAATGTATTGGTATGAATTGATTGTTGAATCTGGGTCTGTTCTTTGGGTAATTCTTCAAAAATTTTTTCCCACGAATCAACAACCATCTGTTTTTTAATACAGTTTTGAAGTTGTCGGACATTGCCCGGCCAGGGGTAGTTGCAAAGCTTTTCAAGCGTATCTGCATCAGGTTTTGTACCATTATTATCCGGAATCTCGGATTTATACAGTCTGAAGTAATATTCAATTAAAGAGGGAATATCTTCTCGTCTCTCACGCAAAGGGGGGATTTCAATTTTTATAATGTTCAGTCGATAAAACAAATCTTCCCGAAAGGTTTTACGTGCAATACTTTCTTCAAGATTATGGTTGGTAGCAGCAATTACCCAGACATCGGTTTTAAAATCCTGGTCCGATCCCAGGGGCGAAAATTCTCCGCTCTGAAGAACATGAAGCATTTTTGATTGCAGTGATAAAGGCATGTCACCGATTTCATCCAAAAACAAAACACCTTTATCCGCAGTCTGAAATTTACCCGGACGTTTTCGATGGGCACCTGTGAACGCTCCTTTTTCATATCCATACAATTCACTTTCAAGAAGTGTTTCCGGCAGTGCAGCACAATTAATTTTTACAAAATTTTTATCACATCTGATACTTTCAGTGTATAGATTTTGAGCCACCACTTCCTTGCCAACACCTGTCTCGCCTGTAATTAAAACATTCAGACAGGTATTTGCAACATGATGAATCAATTCTTTTATTTTTAAGATTGATTTGCTGACGCCAATTAAAGGTGTGCTCATAATGATTCTTTACTTTTTCTCGTTATTATTATTTTGACCAATTAATTCTGCTACTGTGTTTTCTATTTTAAACAAATCAATGGGTTTAAAAAGAACCACATCTGCTTTGGCCTCAGATGCCAGGGCACCAGGCTGATCTCCATATCCGGTCATTGCAATAATTTTTAAATGCGGATATTCCTTTTTAACAATGGTGATCAGTCCGACACCACTGATATTGGGCATAACCAGGTCTGTAATCAGGCAGTCAAAAAAACTGGCTTTATCCCGCAATAGCTTTAAAGCTGCAAATCCATCAATCGCAGTTTTAACTTCATAGCCCAATGAATTGAAAAATTCATAAAAGGTAGATAAAATATCTTCATTGTCATCAACAATCAGAAGTCGTGTTGCATCTGCCATTATTGTGCCTCGTATTTATCGGAAAGTTTATTATAACAATTAATCCTTATAATAGAATACTTACACCTGCAAGGAAAAAATCAAAAAATGACGAAGTTGTCAACATTATTTATAATACGAAATATAAATATAGGAAATAAACATCAAAATAAAGAGATATCCGGTTAATTTTCCAATGCGATGGAAGCGAAATGCAATACCGCCTAAAACAAGACAGATTGAAACCATGAAAGGGAATTGAAAATCATGCAAGGTTGGGTCAACCAGCATTGGATTAAAAACACCCACAGTTCCCATGACCAGGCAAATGTTGAAAAGGTTGGACCCGACAACGTTTCCAACTGAGATATCACTTTCGCCTCTGGCAGCTGCCATGGCAGATGTAGCAAGCTCAGGCAGGCTGGTTCCAAGAGCAACAACAGAGATGCCGATAAAGGTTTGGGACAAGCCTATTTGTGTGGCGATTTGAATGGCTTCCTGGACAACAAAACTGGCACCATATGCCAGCATGACAATACCAAAAACAATAAAGACAATGTTTTTACATATATGAAACATCGACAGTTTCACAGGTTCATCCTTATTGTTTCGATCTTTGGCCGTAATTAATCCATACATTAAAAAGACCGCCAGCAAAACAAGCAGAATAATACCATCCATGCGATCAATTTTCGAATCAAGACACAGCATCCAGAAAATAAAAGAAATTAAAATCATATAGGGGATATCGATTTTAATGATTTGATGATTGATATTAATGGGTTTAATAACAGCGCTCACGCCTAAAACCAGGGCAATATTGATCACATTGCTGCCTAAAATATTACCCAGAGAAATACCGCCGGAACCTTTAAACGCAGCCACAAGGCTTACCAGAAGTTCTGGTGCCGATGTCGCAAAAGAAACAATGGTTAAACCAATAATAACCGGCCTGACTGCAAACATAACAGCTGTTGAAACCGATCCTTCAACAAGAACCCAGGACCCGGCATACAGCAGGATGATACCGATAATAAAATAACCAATTTGTGTGAACAAAATAATTGCCTTGGATTTTATGTGATTTTCGTTAAGGTTCTTGCCTAATTTTCAAATAAATACTATAAAGCGTGCATAATATAGTACATAAACATATTTATCAATATGATAATCATACGGATGGGAAAGACCATATGAAAAGCAGCATTATAAAAAGCACGGGAATGTATGTTCCCCCTAATGTGATCACCAATCTTGATCTTGAAAAAATGATGGATACCTCTGATGAATGGATTCGTCAGAGAACCGGTATCGAACAGCGATACTGGATTGATCAGGACGGGACAACCGGTTCCTCTGACTTGGGGCTGCAAGCCTCAAAAAGAGCTTTGGAAACAGCTGGCTGGACCCCTGAAGATCTTGATTTTATCATATTTGCTACATTAAGTCCGGATATTACCTTCCCGGGTTCTGGCTGTTTATTGCAAGCCAAATTAGGATTGGATTCTACGCCGGCTCTGGATATCCGGCAGCAATGTACTGGTTTTTTATATGGCCTGGCCACGGCTGATGCATATATCAAAACAGGGCTTGCAAATAAAATATTATTGGTGGGTGCGGAAGTTCATTCTTCGGGCATAGATAAATCCACAAGGGGTCGGGATGTCTCAGTCATATTTGGTGACGGTGCTGCAGCTGTCTGCATAGAAGGGATTGAAACCGATAAATCTGCCGGGTTGCTGGCCACCTCGCTGCATGCGGATGGCAACTTTGCTGAGGCCTTAATGACGGAACTGCCTGCTTCCAAATTTCCAAAACGCATGATTCCCGGACTTGATATTGAAGATGTCCGGTATTATCCGACCATGGATGGCCCGGTTATCTTTAAAAAAGCAGTTCGCATGCTACCCAAGGTTATCGAAGAATCCCTGGTAAAAGCACATTTAAAACTGGATCAGATTGATCTGATCATTCCACACCAGGCCAATTTGAGAATTAATCAGGCCATGGGACAATTTTTAAAATTAGATGACAATAAAATTTTTCATAATATTCAAAAATATGGAAACACCACTGCTGCCAGTATTCCGATTGCACTTCATGAAGCAATAGAGCAGGGCCGTACCGGCAAGTCAGGGGATACTGTTTTATTTACCGGCCTTGGGGCAGGTCTTACCTGGGGCAGCATTATTTACAGATTTTTATAAAGACCCTTTAAACAAGGTGTCCAGATAAAACCGGGCTGTTGAATCATCTATCTTAAAACAATGATTCCCATCCTGGTTTTTCTTTTGCATCTCCTGCCTGATTCCTGAGGCAAGGACTTTACCCAGCTCCACACCAAACTGATCAAAGGGATTCACGCCTAAAATAAAGCCTTCAAAAACCGTTCTGGCTTCATAAAAACCAAGCAGCATGCCAATACTTTCTGGTGAAAGATCATTGATCAGTATGGTGGATGAGGGACGATTGCCGGTAAAGGTTTTGGCAGCATCTTTATCCTCTTTACCAATGGCAAGGGCCTGGCCCTGGGCAATCATGTTGGCCCATAACTCCTGATGATTGGATACGCCTTTGGAAAGGGCCTGGTCTTTATCAAACACAGGCTTGATCACGCCGATAAATTCAATGGGAAATGCCATTCCCTGGTGAGCCAGTTGAAAAAAAGAATGCTGGGCATTGGTACCAGGTTCTCCAAATATAATGACGCCGGTTTGATATTGAATTGGTTTTCCTTGTTTTGTTACGCTTTTGCCAAGGCTTTCCATATACAATTGCTGGACATGGGGTGCCAGTTTTGAAAGAACACTGGTATAGGGAATAATGGCCTGGGCCGGATAATGCAAAAAGTTTGAATTCCAGATGGAAATCAATGCTGACATTAAAGGAATGTTTGTTTCTTCAGGTGCATTGAGTGCATGCTGATCCATGGTATGACATCCGGCCAGAAACCGGTTAAAGATGTTAAAACCAAAGGCAAGACTTAACGGCAGGCCACCGACAGCTGACGTGACCGAATATCGACCACCGATAAAATCAAACATATGAAAAGAATCCAGAACCGGATTATCCGGATTATCACCCGGGCTTCCTTTTGCAGTAATGGTGACCAGGTGTTTGGACGGATCAAGCTTGTGCTGGCTTAAAAACAACAGGGCCTGATTTAAATTGGCCATGGTTTCCGTGGTGGTGTAGGATTTTGATATTACAATCCACAGACAGGTTTCAGGATTGATGGATTTGATGATTTGGCCAAAATTATCAATATCCACATTGGGAAGAAAATGAAGCTTGATGATGGGATCTGTATAATGTTTTAAAGCCTGATAAACAAAATCACAGCCAAGATATGATCCGCCAATGCCTATGACAACAGCATCAGTGAACGGTTTTCCACTATCTGCGCAAATCGTATGATCATGAACCTTTTGTGTGAAGCGATCAATTTTTTGATTTACAGCTTTTAATTGTGGCAAAATATCAACCATATCCAATACTATTTTTTCTTGAGAAAAATCTCTGGTGGCTGTATGCAATGCAGCTCTGTTTTCAGTGGTGTTGATTGGTTCTCCTGAAACCATTTGTGAAAAAATCTGTTTTGCCTGGGTTTCTTTGGCCAGTTTTATGAGTGTGTCTTTGGTTTTTTTATCCAGCCGCTGTTTTGAAAAATCAAAAAACAAGCCTTCTGTTTTAAGTGAAAAATCTTTTAACCGGTTCTTTTGCTGGATCAGATGTTTAAGATGATTGTTTTCCTGGTTAAAAGAGGATGAAAGATCGTTTAAAACCGAATAGGCCTTTGAATGAGTCAAGATTGTCCGGGACATATGTCACTCCTGTGTGCAAAAGAATTTGAAAACTTCGATAAATGGATCATACGCCAAACCGGTATTTTGGGTCAAGTCTTGATTAGCTGTTGAAAATTCCTTGACAAGTGATGTCCTGGGCCATTAATTATACGATCATGAAAAAACACATTATTCATACCCTTATCCAAAAAGGGGTTAATATTCCCAATCCTGAATCAATCTATATTTCCGATGATGTCAATCCGGACAGGATATCTTCTGAAAATGTCATCTTGTATTCCGGAACAAAGATTATCGGAAAACGATCCTTAATAATGAAAAATGTTTCAATCGGATATGAAGCTCCGGTCACTCTTGAAAATACCCTGGTGGGTGAAAATACCCAGTTGAATGGCGGCTTTTTTAAAGGTGCTGTGTTTGCCGGACACAATACATTTGGATCAGGTGCCCATGTCAGGCAGGGCACTATTTTAGAAGAACTGGCCAATGCAGCCCATTGTGTTGCTTTAAAACAGACTGTTTTATTTCCGTTTGTTACCCTTGGCAGTTTAATCAATTTTTGTGATTGTCTGATGGCTGGCGGAACCAGTCGGAAAGACCATTCCGAAGTAGGTTCATCCTTTATTCACTTTAATTATACGCCCAATCAGGATAAAGCCACGCCTTCCATGATGGGGGATGTCCACACAGGGGTCATGCTCAAATCCAGACCGATTTTTTTAGGCGGGCAGGGGGGCATGGTAGGGCCGGTCAGGATTGGGTATGGGTGTCTTTCAGCTGCGGGAACCATTATCAGAAAAAATGAACTCAATGAAGATCGACTGCTTTTGGGCGCTTCTTTTAAAGAGATGTCCATCCCCAGGCAATTGGATGTATATCATAATGTGCCCCATGTTTTTAATAATAATATTGTATATATAGCAGGGCTTTTTGCTTTAAAGGCCTGGTATCAACATATTCGTCCGCTGTTTGTGTATGATGACTTTTCAAATTTATTGGTTCAAGGCCTTCAGGAAAATCTGTTAAATTGTATTCAAGAAAGAATGGATCAGTTTTTTAAATTCTGTGACAAATTGGAAAGTTCAAAAAATATATTCATCTCAAAACATAAAAACACAACATCAACAATCATTACCGTTTATGAACAAGCGTTAAAAAAAAAGAAACTCATTCAAAAAACATTCAATCATGCATTGAATGAAAATTTTCTTAACAAAACCGGAAGTAATTTTGTTTGTATGGTTGAGCAAAAAATCAAAGATTCAAATAAAAATTATATTAATGTCATTCAAAATTTAAATACAGTGGAACAGGATCTTGGTACTCAATGGCTTTTCGAAATTGAACAGACCATTGCCAGCAATTTATTAATTTAAACAAATGAGAATAAGAATGGGAACACTTTTCGGAACAGACGGGATTCGAGGCGTTGCAAACAGATATCCCATTACGTGTGAAGTTGCATTGAAAACTGGCCAGGCTGTTGGTTTGTTTGTAAAAGATCTGGGATACTCTGCTGTGGTGATCGGAAAAGATACCCGGATTTCTGGAGATATGCTTGAATCTGCGATTGCAGCAGGCGTTGCCTCGACCGGAATAACTGCCATGATGGCCGGTGTCATCCCAACGCCGGGTGTTGCCTTTCTTTGTTCTGATATTGAAGAAGCTGGAGCAGGAATTGTCCTGTCTGCTTCCCATAATCCATATCAGGATAATGGCATCAAAATTTTTAAACATGGCGGGGTCAAACTGTCTGATGAACAGGAAGCCCAAATTGAAGCATATATTTTGAATAATGCAGATCCTCCTGATTCAGAAGTTGCCGGAATCATCAGTGTACCTGATAGTCTTGATAGATATGCCCGTTTTTTACTGGATACATTTCCAGAACACAAACGAGGGATAAATCCTGAAACAAATATTGATAAATCCATAAAGAAAAAACTAAGACTTATAATTGACTGTTCAAACGGGGCAGCATCCAGAATCAGCAAAATGGTTTTCAATTCTGATCTGTTTGAGTCTCATTTCATATACAATTCACCCAATGGAATCAATATTAATGATGATTGCGGGTCCCAGCATACCCAGGATCTTCAGGTTCTTGTAACTGAACAGCGTGCTGATATCGGCCTTGCTTTTGATGGTGATGCAGACCGGTTGATAGCAGTTGATGAAAATGGTTGTATTATCACTGGAGATTGTATTCTTGCGATATGTGCCAAATTTTTAAAAGAAAAAAATAGATTGGATAATGATATAGTTGTAAGTACAATCATGAGCAACGCGGGTTTAACCGAATGCCTTGACAGGCTGGGGATTACACATATTAAGGCCGGGGTCGGCGACCGCAAAGTTTTAGAGCAGATGGTCCAATCACAAGCTGTGCTGGGTGGTGAGGATTCCGGACACATGATATTTTTAAATGATCATTCCACAGGAGACGGCATGCTGTCAGCTTTAAGACTTCTTGAAGTCATGATCGAAACCGGCGAATCTTTATCTTCTCTTGCTGCTGTTATGACAGTTTATCCCCAGATTCTAAAAAATGTTTTTGTTGATGCTTCTCGTCCTGATTTTACACAAATTAAACCCATTGCAGATACAATTGCATCGGTAAAAGGACGTCTTGGCACAAAAGGCAGGGTGCTGATACGGTATTCAGGTACCCAGCCTTTGTTGCGGGTCATGGTTGAAGGGCCGGATCAGGCACTGATTGAACTATATTGTGATCAGATCTGTGATTCAATAAAGGCCAATATTTAACGTGTTTTTAAAGATATAGACCGAAATATTCGGGCTATATCAGTTGCTTTAAGAGCTTTAAAAAGTACCAATATACAAACCCCCCAGAATTATAAAATTCTGGGGGGTTTGCTCTTGTTCAAAAAGGTGATTCAGGTAATCTTAATTTCTTCTGCCGCCAAAAATATGAAGCAGCATGATAAACAGATTGATAAAATCAAGGTATAGGGTTAAAGCGCCCATAATCGCACCTTTACGGACCATGGCGCCGGTTGCATTATCAGGCATTGTCAGGGACATGGTTTTTAATTTCTGGGTATCATAGGCTGTCAGACCGACAAAAACAATCACGCCGACATAAGAAATAATAAGCTGCATGCCAGAGCTGTGGATAAACATGTTAACAACTGAAGCAATGATAATTCCGATCAATCCCATCATCATGAATCCGCCCATGGATGTCAGATCTTTTTTTGTTGTCATGCCATAAATGCTGCAGGCCAGAAAGGTTATGGAACAGATTGCAAACGTAGAAACAATAGACGCTTGTGTATAAATTAAAAATATAACAGACAACGTGATTCCGTTAAGAATCGAATAAATTGTAAACAAAGCAGTCGCTGTGGAAGCCTGAATTTTTTGGATTCTTGCACTCAGGAAAAAAACAAACCCCAGTTCGGCAATGATTAGAATCATCATCAATCCGGGTGTGGTGTAAATTAATTTTTGCATGGCTGGATCATGGGCCACATAGTAAGCTGTCAGGCCTGTCAATCCCAATCCAATGGCCATCCAGTTATAGACGCTTCGAATAAAAGAGTTTGTCCTGATAAGTACTGCGTTTTGTGACAAAGAAGAATAGGTGTTCATTGTTTCCTCCAAAAGATTATGTGTTGTTTGAGCTAATATAACACGGAAGGGCAGAATTTCAAGATTACATTTTAGTTAAGTATTGGACCTGCCACCCCATTTGTTTGATATTTTAAAAAGTTTACATAATATATATTATCAGACGTTAGGCAAAAATGTGGAAAAAAGAGGGTTTGGAATGAGGCTGTGTTGAAAATATTATATTGTTAAAAACCCGGCATTGTTTTATATATATAACCTTTGTTTATTATAATAAAATACGGTTGATTTAAATAATGCAAGAACCTTTGACCGGACATATTTATACAGTTTCCAAGTTGACACAGCAGATTAAAATTCTGCTGGAAGATGCTTATCCTTTTGTCTGGGTTATGGGTGAAATTTCAAACTACAGCGTACCAGCTTCGGGTCATTCCTATTTTACATTAAAAGACAACCAGTCTGTGATTCAGGCGGTCATGTTTAAAAATCAAAAACGCGGATTAAAATTTAATCCTGAAAACGGACTAAAAATTTTCGGCCTGGCTCGTCTTTCTCTTTATGAACCCAGAGGGTCATATCAGCTGATTTTTGAACATCTTGAACCCGAAGGTGCGGGTTCTGCTCAAATTGCTTTTGAACAATTAAAAATTAAACTTAAGGAAAACGGTTATTTTGATGAAAAATATAAAAAACCTATTCCTTTTTTGCCAGAGACAATCAGTGTTATAACATCACCCACCGGCGCTGCCATAAAAGATATCATTAATGTTTCTCAAAGAAGGTTTCCCAATTGCTGTCTTGAAATCATTCCGGTTAGTGTTCAAGGTGAGAATGCTATTTTAGAAATTTGCAACGCCATTGCTTTTGCCAATGAACGATTTGAGTCTGATGTGATCATTTTGGCCCGTGGCGGAGGCTCTCTTGAAGATTTGTCCGCCTTTAATTCAGAGCCTGTGGCCAATGCTGTCTTTAATTCAAAGATCCCGATTATTACAGGTATCGGTCATGAAACCGATTTTACCATTGCTGATTTTATTGCAGACTTAAGGGCACCGACACCATCGGCTGCAGCAGAACTGGCTATTCCTGAAAAAACAAATTTGCTTTATACGGTAAAGCAAAGAGAATATAGTTTGAACCGGTCCATGGAAAAGCATCTTCAATATTATCGGCAGACAATTGATCACTATGTGGCTCGGTTGAAAAGCCCTGAAAGAATTATTGATGATTTCAGGATCAAGCTTAAAGAACTTCAGGCACGACTAAAAAAAAGCATGGAACAGCATCATTATTATAATAATGAAAAATTTAAATGGTTGGAGGACGCTTTAAGAACACAGAATCCTATTAATAAAATTATCCAGCGTAAAACTCAGCTTTATGGTTTGACATCATTATTGAATCAGAGTTTTAAATCTTGTATGGAAACGTTTGTATTCAATCATTCCACACTGGCATCAAAGCTTGAGATGCTCAATCCCGCAGCTGTTTTGCAACGAGGATACAGTATTGCAAGGTTTTTGGATACCAGAGCCGTGATTACTGATTCAAAAATGGTACAAAACAATGACCGGATAGAACTTATTTTACACCAGGGACGATTGATTACAAAGGTGGAAAAAACAAATGGTTAAAAAAATGACATTCGAACAGGCGTTAAAAGAGTTGGAATTGATAGTAAAACAGATGGAATCCGGAGACCTTCCTTTGGAAGAAGCAGTCAAAAAATACGAATTGGGAATAAAACAATCTCAATATTGTCTTGAATTGTTGGACAGAACCGAAAAAAAAATTACTCTCTTAACGCGGGATACAGAAAACAACATCAAACAAGAACCGTTTGAAGTATAATAAACCCATGGATTTTAATTTAAAACACTATCTTAAAAAAAACCGGATAATTATCAATGATCATTTGTCCTTTATTCTTGATTCTTTTGATCAAAATCGGGAACTGATCAAGGCCATACGTCACTCGCTCATGGCTGGTGGCAAAAGACTTCGCCCTATTCTCTGCATGGCAGCAGCCTTAGCCTGTAATAAAGATGATCGCCTTGCCCTGCCCTCAGGCTGTGCCATAGAAATGATTCATACCTATTCTTTAATCCATGATGATTTGCCGGCAATGGACAATGATGATTTAAGACGGGGACGTCCCACGTGTCATAAAATGTTTTCTGAAGCAGTTGCACTTCTGGCTGGAGATGCCCTGCTCACTTATGCATTCAATATTCTTTCCATGCCCCAAACTGTTTTTGATGTGTATCCTGATAATGATATCAGGATTAATTTGATTGCCCGGCTTTCCAATGCTTCCGGCATACAGGGAATGGTTGAAGGTCAAATCCTGGATATGCAATCCTACCAGGGTCACCAGGATGATCTGCTGGATCATTTAAAAAAAATTCACGCCTTGAAAACAGGACAAATGATCAGTGTCAGCGTGGAATCCGGTGCTTTAAGTGTTGGCGCTGATCCTGAAAAAATTGAAAAACTGGTGACCTATGCAGATAAAATCGGGCTGGCCTTTCAGGTGGTGGATGATATTTTGGATATTGAAGGAGATCCACAGGTTATGGGCAAGGCTGCCGGATCTGACCAGTTAAATGATAAAATGACCTTTCCTTCCATTATCGGGCTGGAACAATCCAAAAAATATGCCAAAGAGCTGGTATCTGATGCCATTGACTGTCTTTCACAATTTGATAAAGCTGCTGAACCGCTCAGGGCAATTGCAGAGTATATTATTAATAGAGATCGCTAACGGCCATGGGCCGTCTTGGTGTTTTACCCTGGTCTGCCCACAACAAATCATGAAAGAATTCATAAGTTTGGCAAGTTCTTTCATATAAAACACAATTGAGGTTGAACTATTTTGAGTCTTCTTGAACAAATCAATACTTCATCAGATGTAAAACAATTATCCAGAAGTCAATTAACCATACTGGCAAAAGATATCCGTGCAAGAATCATTGATGTTGTATCCAAAAACGGCGGCCATCTGGCATCAAGCCTGGGCGCTGTTGAACTGACCATTGCCATTCATTATGTGTTCGATCTTCCTAATGACACTTTAATCTGGGATGTCGGTCACCAGGCATATGCACACAAATTGTTGACCGGAAGAAATACAGCCTTTGATACATTGCGGCAACACAAAGGCATTTCCGGATTTACAAAGACCAAAGAAAGTCCCTATGACGGCTTTACCGTGGGGCATTCGTCAACATCCATATCAGCAGGTCTTGGGGTCTGTTATGGTAAATTTTTAAATCAAAATGATTCTGATGTTATTTCGGTGATCGGGGATGGATCCTTAACTGCCGGACTGGCATATGAAGGACTGAATCAGACCGGAGATCTTAAGCGCAACTCCATTGTGATCCTTAATGACAATGACATGTCCATTTCAGCCAATGTGGGTGCATTGTCTTCTTTTTTAAGCCGGACATTTTCTGCAAAATATCTGCAGACCATGCGAAATCAATTTGGGGCTTTTTTAAAATCTTTACCCAAAATCGGTGAAGACATGTATAATATTGCCAAAAGAAGTGAAGAGTCTTTTAAAACATTTATTACACCAGGCATGCTGTTTGAAGCGTTTGGTTTTGATTATTTCGGACCCATTGACGGCCACAATCTGGATCATTTGATTGATATATTAAAAAATATCAAAAATCCAAAAGATCCTGTTCTTCTGCATGTCACCACAAAAAAAGGCAAAGGATATCCACCGGCTGAAAAAAATCCAGTCTATTTTCACGGTGTGGGATCATTCAGCGTTGATACCGGAGTAAGTCAGAAAAGTTTGAACCCGATACCCAGTTATACCCAGGTATTCGGACACCAGATGATTCGGCTTGCCAAAGAGAACAAAAAAATAGTTGCAGTTACCGCAGCCATGCCTGAAGGGACCGGACTTATCGAATTTTCAAAACAATTTCCCGAACGTTTTTTTGATGTGGGAATTGCTGAACAGCATGCAGTGACTTTTTCAGCCGGCCTGGCTTCCCAGGGATTAAAACCTGTGGTTGCAATATACTCGACATTTTTACAACGTGCCTTTGACCAGATTCTGCACGATGTCTGCATTGACTCATATCCGGTTGTTTTTGCCCTGGACCGCGGCGGTATTGTGGGTGAAGACGGACCAACCCATCACGGCCTGTTTGATTATTCATACCTTCGCTGTATGCCGAATATGACGATTATGGCCCCAAAAGATGAAAATGAACTGGCCAGAATGCTGGTGACAGCCATTGAACATGATGGTCCGGTTGCCATCCGATATCCAAGAGGCCGGGGAGAAGGTGTCCAAATTGATCAAGTCCCCTGCCCTGTTGAAATCGGCAAAGGCAAAGTGGTTTTTTGTCAGGGAGAGGATCTTTTGATGATTGCCATTGGAAAATCAGTTTGTGAGGCTTTGAAGGCGGCCTGTATTCTCAAGGAAAAAGGGATACATGCCACGGTGATCAATGCCAGGTTTGTTAAACCCATGGACACTGACTTGATTGTTGAATATTCAAAAAAAATAAATCAAATTATCACTGTTGAGGAACATGTCCTTGATGGCGGATTTGGATCAGCAGTGATGGAAGTTCTTCTGGATAGTGGTGTATCCTCAATTGAACTCAAACGGATCGGCATTCAGAACACGTTTGTTGAACATGGGCCTCAGGATGTATTGCAAAAAGAGTATGGTATTGACTATAGTGCCATTGTTAACGCGGCATTAAAGATGAAAGGAATGATCTGATCAATCATAATGTAAAACAGCCGGACAAGGTAAAAAAACTGCGCATTGATTCTCTGATTGTTGACAAGGGACTGATTAAATCCAGACAGCGTGCAAAGACAATGATCATGGCCGGTAAAGTTCTGGTCAATGACATGATCATTGATAAGCCCGGGACCCTGATTGATCCGTTAGCCCATATTATTGTCAAACAAGATGACAATCCCTTTGTCAGTCGGGGCGGTCTAAAGCTTGACAAGGCCATAACATCAATTCCGATTGACGTAAACGGACTTGTCTGTATGGATATTGGGGCATCCACCGGCGGCTTTACCGATTGTCTGCTCCAACATGGGGCAAAAAAAGTCTATAGTGTTGATGTGGGATATGGACAATTGGACTGGTCATTAAGAAAAGATCCGCGAGTTGTGGTCATTGAACGAACCAATATCCGCCATATGCCCTATGAAATGGTGAATGAACCCATGGACATGATTGTGGCAGATACCTCCTTTATTTCATTAAAAAAAGTGATTCCGTGTGCTGAAAAATTTATGAAGAACGGTACGATTGTTCTTGCCCTGATCAAACCGCAGTTTGAGGCAGGAAAAGATAAAATCGGTAAAGGCGGTGTGGTTAAAGATACTGCTGTCAGAGAACAGGTTATTTTTGATTTAAAAGACTTTTTCATACACCAGGGATATACTGTAAATCAGGTGATTACCTCTCCTGTTTTGGGACCAAAGGGAAACACAGAATATATCATCTCATTAAATTATAAAGAAAAATAAAATAACACTATGAATTTGATTCAAATTTGATTATTTAATGATAGATTTTTTTTATTAATTGTTGATAAGGAGCAGTGATGAGTGAAGAGATCAAAACCATGAGAAATGTGGCTCTGGCTGGACACGGCGGTGCTGGTAAAACAACCCTTGCAGAAGTAATTTTATTTAAAGCAGGCGTGACGAACCGACTGGGAAAGGTTGAAGAAGGCAATACCGTCATGGATTTTCAACCCGAAGAAACCAAAAAACAGCAGAGTATTAATACCTCTTTTATAAAATATACACATAATAAACATACGATTATGCTGATGGACACTCCAGGGGACCAAAACTTTTTTTCTGCCTCTAAAACGTGTTTCCCGGTAGCCGACTGTCTGGCATTTGTCATTGACGGTGTTGGTGGGCCTTCTGCAATGACAGAAGAAGCTGCTGCTTCTGCCATTGAATACAACCTGCCCGGATTTGTGATTGTCAATAAACTTGATCGGGAAAGAGCAGATTACTTAACTTGTGTTGAGGCCTGTAAAAAAGCGCTTAAAAAGAAAATTGTCCCGGTTTGTTATCCCATTGGAAAAGAAGAGAATTTCAAAGGATTTGTCAATATTGTATCTGGTTTTGCCTATGAATACACTGCAGATGGGAAGGCAAATAAAATTGATATCCCATCTGATATGATTGATGATATTGAACTGGCAAAAGAAGAGTTTGTTGAAAATGTTGCAGAGCTTGATGATGCCCTTTTGGAAAAATATCTTGAAGGTGAACAAATTTCTCAGGATGAATTAAAAGCTGCCTTCAGGCAAGGAATTCTTAAAGCAAAATTTTATCCTGCCATCTGTTGTTCAGCTACAAAAATGATCGGCGTGGATTTGATTTCTGATTTTATAAACGATTATATGCCATCTCCGATTGATCGAGGCGACTGGATCGCAAAAGATGCCAATGGCGAGGATGTGTTGGTTTCTCCGGATCCAAACGCAGAATTTTGCGGATTTGTTTTTAACACCATTGTTGATCCCTATGCCGGCCGATTGTCGCTGATCAGGGTAATTTCCGGTACACTTGGTAAAGAAGGCAGTATTTTTAATGTCACAAAAGACAATAAAGAACGTTTTTCTCAATTACTTGAAGTGGTTGGGAAAGAACAAAAAACAATTACCAGTGCATTGCCCGGAGACATTGTTGCTGTGGCAAAACTCAAGAATACGTTGACCGGGGATACATTGACTTTGGGCAAAGAAATTCAGATTCCAGCACCCAAACCCATGCCGCCATTGATCAGTTTTTCCATCTCTCCCAAAGCAAAAAATGATGAAGATAAAATCCATGAAGCAGTCAGAAAAATTCTTGAAGAAGATCCCGGTCTTATGCTTGAACGCAATGAAGAAACCAAACAGACTATACTTTCCGGTCGAGGTCTGGTCCATATCGAAGTAACTGCTGATAAAATTCAGAGAAAATTTAACGTGGGAATGGAGATTGAAACACCTAAGGTTGCTTATCGAGAAACCTTCAAGAAAAAAATCCGGGTCCAGGGTAAACATAAAAAACAATCCGGTGGCCATGGTCAATATGGTGACTGCTGGATTGTGCTTGAACCCCTTCCCTCCGGTTCAGGTTTTGAATTTGTTGATAAAATCGTTGGCGGCGTGATTCCTAAAAACTATATTCCAGCGGTTGAAACCGGTGTCAGGGAAGCCTCTCAGACTGGTATTCTGGCAGGGTTCCCCTGTGTGGATTTCAGGGTAACGGTGGATTTTGGATCTTATCATGCAGTGGATTCTTCAGAAATGGCATTTAAAATGGCAGGGTCTATTGCTTTTAAAAATGCAGCCGTGGATGCAAAAGCAACCCTTCTTGAACCGATCATGAGAGTTGCTGTAAAAGTTCCTGAAGAGAGCACAGGCGATATCATGGGGGATTTAAACTCCAGACGCGGCAGGGTTCTTGGGATGGATTCGGAAGATGACAAACAGATCATTAATGCCCATGTTCCCATGGCGGAAATGCTGCGATATGCACCGGATTTAAGTTCAATGACCGGAGGTAGAGGTACTTTTTCCATGAAGTTTGAACAATATGATGTGGTTCCGCCTGATCTGGCAAAAAAAGTAATAGAACGGGTTAATGCGGAAAAAGAAGAGGCAAAATAAAAAACTATCTGATTTGTATTTACAATATAAAACAAAGAACCAGGCAGGTTAACATCAACTCCTGCCTGGTTTTTGTTTGTCCGCATGGCGGGTAAACAAAACCCGGGAGCAACTGTGGGGTCACCCTACTCTATTTGTTGACTCAATTGGGATATTTGATCAAACACCTTGTCTCTTAACTGCTCAACAGAATATGTTTGAATCGTATCATACAATATGGGTTTTCCAAACGTGACCGTAACTTTTCCTGGATTAATGATAAATGCACCTTTACGATTGTATTGATAAAGTCCGTTAATACCAAAGGGCAAGATATCTGCCCTGGCAGCTTTTGCAAGATGAAACGGGCCTTTTTTAAACGGTTCAAGTCGACCTGTCATTGTTCGATGACCCTCGGGCATGATGCAAATGCTCATCCCCTTTTTAATCGTTTTTTTTGCCTGTTCCAGACTATCCATTGCGCTTTTAAGGTTATTTCGATCAATGGGTATGTTGCCCCATTTTTGAATCAGGTATCCGAATAACGGATATGAAAAATGATGTGCGGCCTGAATTCCCACAAAACAAAGCGGGATACCGGCTGGTACAACAAAAATATCAAAAAGGCTTTGATGATTGCCCATGATCAGGTAGGCTTGATTTTTTGAAATATGATGGTGCCCTTTTACCACCAGTTTGATGCCGATCAGCCATAATTGAATCTGAAACAAGAGCCGGGTAATTTCCCCTGTTTTTTCCCGGGACAAGGTCAGAATACTGATCAAAATAACAACAAAGCAAAAAGAAAAAAAGAAAAAACCGATTGTCCAATACCACAGGGAGACTAATATTTTCAACACACACCCTTTGTTAACATGTCTTAAGAAGGTCAGGATTTAAATTGCAATGCAGCATGGCACTTTTGTCCAGCAAAAAGCCCAGCTCTCCTTTTTTTTGGGGGAAAAATCCCATGCATTTTTGCCAGACTTCTTCATCTTCCATACAAAAGTAAACCATAAGATCAGGTGCATGGGTTTTTATGCAGGTGATCATTTTCTGATACATATTGATTCGCAATGGTTTAAAATAGCGCATTTTATTGTCCAGTCCCAGAATGAACTCACCATAGCAGATGGTAGACGATTTGAATCGATTCTCAATCATGTGTTTGAGTTTTGGCATAAATCGAAAAGTTCCAATACTGATCCATACAATGTTGTCCGGGTTAACATACTCAAACAGCATATGAATAACATCCTGATACGACTTTTCGCAACCAGGATAAAGAAAAACCGGGTCAAAATGAAAAGCCAGCTTAAAGCCTTCGTCCTGCGCTTTTTTTGCAGCATTGAGGCGAGCAGATAAAGATGCAGTTCCCTTTTCTTCTGATGCAATAATGTCAGGGGTATTCAATGACCAGGCCAGAATGGTTTTATTGTTATGCTCTATAGACAATAAAGAGTCGATATTCACGGTTTTGGTTTTCAGTTCCAACACACAATTATTTTGCTGCGCAAAGGTTTTAACTAAAAATTGAGGCAAAAGACTTATTTTTTCCCAGATCAGCGAATCAGTGTATTCACCCGTACCAATGCGAAATATTTTATCTTTTTTAAATGTAGCATCAAGGGTTTGTTTAATTGTGTCCAGTCCTGCAAAGTATTGGAGAACAGGTGGATGAAAATATGCTTGAAGAATACAATAAGAACAATCCATGGTACAAAACGTGCCGGAATGAAGAATGGTGTAATCGCAGCAGGTATAAAAGCTTGTTCCAGGGCATTCTTTGATAACAGCGCCTTTATTCTGGGTAATGTACAGTGTTTTTTTTGCTTTTAAAATTGGATCCTGAGCATCATTGATATAATCATAAACAGTTTGACTGCTGTTTATATACTGGGGTGTCAGCCCAAGCTTATCAATCAGATAATCTGTTTGAGTGTCTTTTTTGATGCATTGATCAATAAATAAGGCATCAATTTTCATGGTTTGAAAATCTTTTTGATTGCATCATGATGAATCTGTTGTTCAAGTGTTGACACATGTGTTTTGAATTCTTCAAAATTTTTAGCCGTAAACGAAATGGTATATTGCTGGCTTTCAAAGTTTTCAGGGGGAGCAAATACAATACCCGGGCCCAGCTTTAATGATGATATGGTTTGTTTGACCTGGGCCTTAAGGCAGGACAAAGAAGGAAACCGATTTTCAAACAGACAGGTTCTCAGTTGCTGGAGTTTTACAACAGAATCTGTTTTTTCATCGGTCAGGATAAGATCAAGTTTCATGCGCTCACAGGCAGTTTTAATATTGATTTTATCCCTTGCAGCAATTTCTTTTAAATACAGGATAATGTCCAGTTGTTTGCTGCTGGATGCATTGATTTGTTCGAAAATGGATAAAAAAACCTGGATATCATTTTTATCAAAAAATAATAGTCTTTGGGCTGCTTTCAGTGTTAATTGGTTGGATTCAATTAATACCCTTGCAGGATCAGGCAATTTCCCTATGGCCAAAAGCTGTTCAATGAAATGGATATTTAAGATCTGTTTAAACAACCATGACGAGTGTTGAAAAATTTCTTGTACAGTTAAATGAGTGTTCAGTAATTGAACAGATCGAATCAGTTCAGACTGACTTAACTGACGTTGACACACGATCAGGGTGATAGATCGCAGCAGGCATTGTAAATCCGATAAATCCGGGTTGATTTTCAGAACATTTATCTTCTGCACATTGTTTAAAATGAATGCTTTGACCCGGTTAAACCCTGATAGAATAACATATTGTTTATTGACCAGCCTGACCATGGGCGGATAAATCAGGCCGATTTTTTGAATGGACAAAGCAAGAGATGTAACATCTTCTTCCAAAAGACAAATTTTATACCGTTCATCCTTCAAATCAATATTTTTGACATCAATTTGACAAAGTGTATCAGACATTTTCACCTGTTAAGCGTGTAAAAATTTCTTTGTATGTGTTGGCAGTCCGTTCAATCACCTGGGCAGGAAGTTTTGGGCCTGGATATGTTTTATCCCACCCTGAATTGATCAGCCAGTCTCTGACATATTGTTTGTCAAAACTGTTCTGCCCTCTTCCCGGCTCATATTCATCCAAAGGCCAGAATCTGGATGAATCAGGGGTCATGATCTCATCAATCAAAATAATTTGATTGTCCAGAAGTCCAAATTCAAACTTTGTGTCGGCAATAATGATGCCTTTAGATAGTGCATATTCAGCCCCTTTTTGATAAATGGCAAGGCTTAAGGCTTTTAATTGATCCGCTTTGTCTTTTCCGATAATGTTAACTGCTTGCTCAAAACTGATATTAATGTCATGATCACCCACATCTGCTTTTGTGGAAGGCGTGAACAATGGGGTTTCAAGCTTATCAGATTCTTTAAGGCCTTTGGGAAGCTTTATTCCGCAAACATGACCCTCTTTTACATAGGAACTCCAGCCCGAACCTGTGATATATCCTCTGACAATGCATTCAACCGGCAGGGGTTCAGCCTTTTTAACCAGCATGGACCGTTTTTCCAAAGCCTGATAGTAAGGTTTAAATTGTTCTGGATATTGGGTTACATCCGTCGTGATAATGTGATTGCTCACTATGGATTCCATAAGTTTGAACCAGAATACTGATATCTGATTTAAAACTTTTCCCTTGTCCGGGATAATATCGGGCAACACCACATCAAAGGCGGACAGCCTGTCAGTTGTAACCATCAATAAAGCATCTCCGGTATCAAAAATATCACGAACTTTTCCCTGTCGAACTAATGATAAATCATCAAATTGTGTTTTGGGTATACAAGCCATTGGGATCTCCTTATAATATTAAAATGATTCAATTATATTTTTGGATGGTTAATACCATAAAACTGTTTTTTTTTCCATCTTGCATTTAAAAGATTTACATTATATCCCTTTCTTGTGGTCGATTTTAAATAGTAGTTGATTATATTTGATTGATAAACTTGACGGTACTGGCAAAATGATCATATTGATGTCTGTATTTTTGATTCCCCTAATATGAGGTTACCCATATGAATAGACTATATTTTCAGATTGTTGCCATGACAATTATCATTGGTTTCACACCGATTCACGGTCATGGCAAAACCCTTTATTCACTTTTTGATCTTGCAAAATTAGCAGATAAACACAGTCAGACCATTAAAATTGCCCAGGATGACCTGGTTATCGCCCAGCTGGATAAAAAAAGAGCATTATCAGTTTTAATTCCCAGTGCCACCGTGTATGGAAATTTGATTGAACGAAAGCATGAAGACATTTTTTCTCCAAATTCAGTAACCCTTGGAGGAAAATTAACCCAGTCTTTTTCTTTGAATGGTAAAGAGTTGATTGCTTTGAACATTACCCAGGATTCCATTGAAAGCAAAACCTTTTCTCTTGATGGCATCCGTGCCCAATACTTTTTATCCCTGGCCCAGGCATTCTATAGTATTTTAAGTGCTCAACGGAATCTTGAAATTGCACAATCCAATGTTGAGCGATTAACCACCTATCGAGATTCTGTCAAAGAAAAACTGAATGTTGGCAATGTGGCGAAAACAGACCTGTTTCGAGCAGAAGCAGAATTGTCAAAATCATTAACAGAACAGGTTAATTTTGAAAACACTGTTTTGAAAAGCAAAGCAGCATTACGCAATTTAGTGGATATAGATGATGCATATGACCTGCAAAGAAAACCATTAAGCCAAATCGAAAATTATCAATGCTCTCTTGAACAGATACAAAAAATTGCTGTACAGAATCGATCTGAAATAAAAGAAGCAATAAAAAATCTTCAGATTGCTAAAAAAACCATAAGATACAACAAAAGTGATTACTGGCCCACACTTTCTCTCCAAGCCGGATACAGAGAAACCGATATTGCATACAAAAGTGGAACTGCTGATATCAACTATGATACTGAAGATTTGTATGTCAGTGGTGAATTATCCTTTACCATTTTTGACGGCGGGCTCAGATCAGCAACCATTCAACAGGCAATAGCCAACCTGAGAAAATCAAAAAATGCTCTGGAACTAAAGGAAAAGGCAATTATCCTTGAATCTAAAAATGCCTATTATGATTACAAATCAGCAAAAACTGCGATTATCAACTTAGAAGATGAACTTAAATCTGCCCAGGAAACCTACAATGCAGTGCAGATGCAGTTGGAATATGGTATGGCCGACAGCCTTAATGCCATGGATGCCAACTCCCTGCTGGTTTCTGCCCAGCGTCGCATTTCTGAGGCGCAATATACCTATTATTTTGCTGTATTAAAAATACTATACACCAAGGGTGAATTGATCCAGTTTTTATTCAGTCAGAGATCTTAACCCGAATATTTCACGATTCATCCTGCCTGGCTGTGTTGTGAAAATTCGACCTTAATGAACACGATTGATCAATGTGTGCTATTTTTATTATGGCAATACTTGACTTCAAGAGATTGATAAAATACTCTTATACACAGGATCGTCTGTAATCAACCCGTTTTTTAAAGGAGGGACTCAATGTATGAAATTATAGCTAATCCTGAAGAATATCAGATTGATCATCTTATTAATGGTACTGGAAATGCAAATCACGAAATTTCACAGGAAGAACGGAACAAATGGTCTGCTGAAATTATAAATTTTAGTGAAAAGTTGGAAGAATTTGCTAAAAAATCAAAAGCGCTGGCCTCTATATTTTCAAGTAAAGAAAAGATTTCAGCCACGCCAGCTTCATTGAAAACATTAAAAATTCAATTATTTATGATCAATGATGCTTTGATGACAGCCATGGATATTGCTGATAAACTTGAAACAGATATCATCAAAAAATAAACTTAACCAAATTAATCCGGATTGAACCATTTCTTGCTCTTTCCGGATTAATATTTATAAAAATCGTTCCATATACTGTTGCCGCAGTAAATGATCAGCCAGAACAATCGCCATCATGGCTTCGCAAACCTTATTGATTCTCGGGATAGCACAGATATCGTGACGACCCTGGGTGGAAATGGTTTTTGGGTTACCATTCAGGTCAATGGTTTTTTGTTCTTTCAGAATCGATGGGATCGGTTTGACATGAACCCTTGCAACAATGTCATCTCCATTGGAAATTCCAGCAAGGATACCACCGGAATGATTGGTTTCAAATCCATTGGGCAGGATCTGATCATTATTTTCAAATCCAGTCATTTCAGGTGCCTTGATTCCTGCCCCGATTTCAACTGCTTTAACCGCACCAATGCTCATCAATGCTTTTGCAATATCTGCATCCAGTTTATCAAATACGGGTTCTCCAAGACCGGGGGGGACATTTGCAGCAACAATCTGAACAACACCACCCAGAGAATCCCCTTCATTTTTGGTCTTGTTTATTTTTTCTTCCATCCTGCAAACAGCATCAAGGTCCGGGCATTGAAGTGCATTTTTTTCTCGATTATCAATATTGGAAAGATCTGCTGCAAAAATACCGCCAATTGCGAGGGTAAACGCTTGAATCCGAATATTGAATCTGTCCAGAATAAGCTGTGCCACAGCACCAGCCGCTACCCGTGCAGCTGTTTCTCTGGCCGAAGCCCGGCCACCGCCGCGGTAATCTCTGATACCGTATTTTTTTTGATAGGTATAATCTCCGTGGCCAGGCCTGAAAAGATCGGCAATATTGGCGTAAGATTGAGATTTTGCATCTTTATTTTCAATAAAGATCATTAATGGCGTACCGGTTGTCTTTCCTTCAAATATTCCTGAAAAAAACACAGCCTTATCAGGCTCTTTTCGTTTGGTTCCAGTGATTCCCTGACCTGGTTTTCGTTTATCCAATGCATTTTGAATGGTGTTTTCATCGATTGCAATCCCTGGCGGACACCCTTGAATAACCACGCCAATTGCTTTTCCATGTGATTCACCAAAGGTTGTAATATTGAATGCTTTTCCAAAACTACTGCCTGACATAACTTATTCTCCTAATAATGAATCAAAGATATCCCAATAATTGGGAAATGATTTTTCAACACAACCAGGGTTTTGAATCTGTATGCCGTCAACAAGCAACCCTATAATGGAAAAGGCCATGGCAATCCTGTGATCATTAAAGGTTTCGATAAACCCGCCTGAGTGTTTTCCACCTGTAATTTCCAAAAAATCATCCCCTTGTTTTACCTGGATTCCTAATTTTTGAAGTTGTGAGGCGACCACATCAATCCGATCACATTCTTTTATCCTCAAATGACCGATATTGCGGATGCGTGTAATTCCTTTTGCAAAGCTTGCCACTACAGCGATTGCAGGAACCGCATCCGGCGTATCGGACATATCCACATCCACACCTGTAAGTTTTCTGCCACAGATACCGATACGGTTGTCTTCAACAACCAGTTGACACCCCATCTGTTCAAGAATTTTAATCTGGTTAAGATCGCCCTGGAGAGAATTCAAATTGATATTATCCACAAACATCATCTGACCTGTAACCGCCCCTATGGCCCAGAAATAACCGGCATTGGAAAGATCAGGTTCAACACTAAAATAGCCGGGGGTATAAAATTGCTGCCCATCGACCTTGTATTGAGTACTGGACATTTGCCGGGCATTCACATGAAATTTTTTCATGATATCCATGGTTAAATCAATATAGGGCTGAGAAACCGGTGGGGTGTCAAGGTGAATATCCAAACCATTCTCCAACAGACCTCCCATCATGAGAAGCGATGACAGATACTGACTGCTTTTTGAGCAATCGATGTGCACCCTTCCGCCCTTTCGATTCCCGCCTTGAATATGAACCGGTGGTGTACCTGTGGCATTTTCAGAGATCGCCTGAATATTTAATTGGGAAAGAGCATCAAGCAATTCAACCATGGGTCTTTCACACATCCGTTCATTGCCGGTAAGTGTATATCTGCTTGACCCCAATGCAGCAATCCCGGCCAGAAGACGCATGGAAGTGCCTGAATTTCCAAGATAAATTCTCTGATCACTTTTGACTGGATAGCCCCCGAAACCTTTAACTGAATATTGATTGCCACTAATTTGATTGATCGATGCGCCCATGGATTTTAATGCATCAATGGTCAACAGGATATCTTCACTTAAAAGCAGGTTATCAATAATCGTTTCTCCTGTTGAAAGAGAAGCGCAGATCATCATTCGATGGGAAATGCTTTTGGATCCGGGGACAATAACGGTCTGTTCTTTAATCTGTCGTTTAATGATTGATTTCATAGTTTAATCCTTTTGAGCTGCCACAGGATATGAACCCAGTATCTTAAGTGACAAGGCATAATTTTTCAGTTCTTCAATGGTTTTTGATACACGTTCATCAGTGTGGTGACCTGCAATATCTACAAAAAAATAATAACTCCAGTTTTGATGTCGGGTGGGACGGGATTCGAGCTTAAGCATATTCAATCCTGCCCTGTCAATGGGTTCCAAGGCTTTAAAAAGTGCGCCCGGAACATGGGGCGTGGCAAACATGATAGATGTTTTATCATCCCCGGTCCGTTCGGGTTGTTCTTTGCCAATCACAAGAAATCGAGTTACGTTACCGGATCGATCTTCGATTTTGGATTCAATGGCCTGCAGACCATATAAGTGAGCGGCCTGCTTACTGGCAATGGCTGCAATGGATTTATCTTCTGAAGCCATCTGAGCTGCTTTTGAAGTGCTGCTGGATTCAATGATGTTTACATGACCAAATTTATTTCTGATCCATGTTCGACATTGAGCAATGGGTTGCGGGTGAGAAATAATGGTCTTAACATCCTTTTCATCACCAGTTAAAGACAACAAATCATGAGAGATGGGTTCATAATGTTCAGCACAGATATTTAAATTAAATTCAGTAAACAAATCCAGGGTATGATTCACAGCCCCTTCAGTTGAGTTCTCAATGGGAACCACTCCAAAATGACTTTCATTTTTATCAACTTGTCGAAAAACATCATACAGATTGGGGTGTTCAACATAAACACCTGAGTGTTGGAAATGATTTAGGGCCGCAATATGGCTATAGGTTGACTGGGGTCCTAAAAAAGAAATGGTTTTAGGCCGTTGAATTTCCCGGGTTGCAGTGATGATCACATTGAACACATATTGCAATAACTCTTTTGAGGCTGGCCCGTGATTGAGTTTTAATAAATTTTCCATGACCTGGGTTTCCCTGGACCGATCAAGAATTTTTTCTCCGGTCTGAGCCTTGATACACCCCACTTGCCTGCCAAGGTCAAGACGCTGATTGATCAAATTTAAAATATTGGAATCAATGGAATCAATTTGATTTCTTACACAATTCAAATCATGTTCATGTTTTTTCTTCATGACTGTTTTTTCCCTGAATTTATATTAAATTAATAAAAAAACCGCATCAGTTTGTTCGTCTGCTGCGGTTTTAATGCTGTCTGGTTATTGGAACACTAAGTTCACCACAGTTTGTGGAAATTATTAAAATAGTATCTAAAATAAATAAAATAGTGTTCAATAGGTCTCATAATGATAAAAACTTATACTTGGGTTCAGGATATGTCAAGCCTATTCTTCTGACTATTCTTTTGTTAAAATGAAGCTTTGTATTCTGTTCCCATCCATATCTTTGACCGTTGCTTTCCATTTATCGATAATGATAAATTCACCCACGGCCGGAATCCGGCCAATCTGTTCAAGGAAAAATCCTGAAAAAGTATCATATGTCATGGATTCAGGAATTTTAATATCAAGTTCTTTATTCAAATCATCCACATCAATTTTTCCGGTCACCAGCCATTTATTCTCTTTCAGACGGATAATGTCCGGTGCGAGACGATCGGTTTCATCAATAATTTCACCAATGATTTCTTCAACAACATCTTCCAGGGTAACAATACCGGAAACCCCGCCATGTTCATCAACTACAACTGCAATATGATTTTTTTTCTGTTTAAAATCCTGCAAAAGGGAATCCAGTTTTTTTGATTCGGGTATGAAATAGGGTTTTTTCATGATTTGTTTTATATCCAGCGGGGAATCAGATTCTGATGAACAGGCTTGCTGATAGCTGGCAAATAAATTTTTGACATGCAAAATACCGATAACATTATCAATACTGTCATCAATAATCGGTATTCTGGAATACCCTGTTTTCAGAATAGCTTCAATATCAACAGGTTCAGAAATATCCAGGACAAACATATCTGCTCTGGGGGTCATGATTTCAGAACAGGACGTATCATCAAAATCAAAGATATTGGTAATGTATTCTCTTTCTTTTTCTTTGATCTCGCCCTCTTCTTCCACTACGCCGACCATGGTCATTAATTCATCTTCAGTGACGGTTTCATGGGAATTATTAATGGTACCATGGAGCTTGGGTATAATATTTAATATTAAAATCAATGGGAAAAACAATCTTGAAAGCCAGTGCAATGGATAAATGACAAGCCGGGCAACCAGCAGATTATTGTGATTGGCAAAAGATTTAGGGAAAATTTCACCAAAAATCAGAATCAGCAGGGTCATGATACCCGTGGCAATGCCAACCGCATTGGATTGGAAATGTTCGATGGCCAAAGAGGTAGCAATGGCTGATGCAGTGATGTTAACCAGATTGTTTCCAATAAGAATAGTGGTTAAAAGTGTGTGAGAATCTTCTTTCATCTCCATGATCAATTGTCCGGTTTTAGATCCATCTTTGGCTATATGAAGCGCTTTGATCTTACTGATGGAAAAAAGAGCAGTTTCTGATGATGAAAAAAAACCAGATAAAAAAAGACAAATAATAAGCAAAATCAATTCAAATGTCAGCAAGGCAAGATTTATCCTTCAATGGTTTATCCATAGTTATTAATGGGTTCGGCAATTTTAATAATAATTGAATAAGTTTGTCAAATTTATTGTTAATATCCTGCTCCCCTTATCATATTGATTGCTATGCGGGCCGCTCTTTTTGAAGCCCCCGGTGCTCCCAACCGTTTTCGAACCCCTTGCAGCTGGTTCTCATAGAATGGTAGATTGTTCAGCATATTTATTGCTTTTTTACTGATTTTTGCAGCAGTTGCCTCATATTGGAGGAACTCAGGCATTACCTGTCTGTTCATGATCAAATTAGCCAGCCCTGCAAATTGTATCATTACCAAAAGCCTGGCAAGCCTGTAACTGATATGGGACAGCTTGTAAATGATAATTGTGGGTATACAACAAAGGGCAGCTTCCAATGTGACAGTCCCGGATGCGGCAATGATCATATCAGATTCGATAAAAATATCTTTTACCGGGCCCTCATAAATTTTATATTTAATCTGTTTTGAATATTTCAGCATAAGTGTTTCTATAATGGTCTTATTGATTGAATCAGCTTTGGAAATGATGAAAAAAATCTTTGGAAAATAGTGACTGATCCGGGCAGCAGTTTGTGCCATGACATCTAATAATTTACAAACTTCTGTTTTTCGTGAGCCTGGCAATAGCCCTACGATTAGTGCCCCTTTTTCTTTAACGATCAGATTGTTATGCCTTAAAAAAGGTTTGGAAATCGTCTCAGGATACGAATCCATCAAAGGGTTGCCCACATACGTACTGGGAATATTGGCTTTTTTAAAAATTTTTTCTTCAAAGGGCAAAATCAGTGCGGCATGATCAACATATTTTTTAATCTTTTTGATTCTTGATCTTTTCCATGCCCAAACTTTAGGGGTGATATAATACAATATTTTTACTGGATAGTTCTCTTTTGCATATTGAGCAGCTTTTAGATTAAACCCTGGGTAATCAACCAAAATGATAAGATCCGGAAGGTGTGTTTGTAATCTTTTTTTAAAAAAAGAAAAGGCCTGCTTGATATATCCCAATTGCATAAAGATTTCTGTAAATCCCATTACAGACAATTTATCAATTGAATAAAAAAGATCAACGTTTTCTCGGGCAAGGCATGGACCGCCAATTCCCGACACATATATTCCCGGATCATTTTGTTTTATCTGCTGGATCAGATCACCGCCATGCATATCCCCGGACGGTTCTCCTGTAAGAATCATTATATGCTTTAATCTAGCTGGAAGATTCATTGCAAGTCTTCATCAGCATACCCGAAAATTGAGATATGATATTGATCTGCCAGTTCAATCATCTGCTCACGGTCAAATGATAATGATTTTTCAGCTTCCAATACCAGAACAGTTGCCCCGGATTCATACATGGTTTGAATGGTCTGGCAACCCGAAGAAGGCAGATCAAATCTCAAATCCTGGTTAGGTTTAGACCGTTTAATAACAATTGCCCCATTTTTACTGGCCAGTCTTCCTCCCCTCCTGATGGTCTCATCCGTACCATCAATGGCTTCAACGGCAAGAATTGTCCCGTTACTGATCACAACACATTGACCAATATCCAGCCTCCCGATCTCTTTTGCAATTTTCCAGCCCTGACAGATATCCTTGATTTCAGCTTTGTCTGGTTTTCTTTTTGTCCAGCAGCCTTTGGGACTGATAAGTTCCGGCAGAAGAAAGGTTGAGGGCAATATTTTAATCCCTTGTTTTAACATCAGATCAGCAAAAGCGGTTAACACTGAATCATCATGGGTTCTGGTATTTTTAGCAATAAAGGACAAGGCTTTCAAGTCAGGACGGATGTTTGTAAATATATTTGTTTTCCGGACACTGCCCAGCATAACAGCTTCACAAATATTGTGCTGCTTGAAATATTTTATCATTTTAGAGATCTGACCCAGATAAAGCCATGTAATACCTTGAACAACCTTATTAAGATCCTGGTCAGTTTCACCATTAAATCCTACAGCAAAAACCTGATATCCTTTTTGGGCGGCTTTTTTTGAAAAAAGTGAGGGAAACTGTCCTCCCCCGGCAATCAGTCCTATTTTCATTGTTAACGCGTAACGCCTCTGTTTGAATTAACAATAAACTGGACAAAATTTTTAACTTCAGGAATTTGTTCAACCTCAGCTTTTACACGTTCAGAGGCCTGTTTCACTGTTAAACCGATTCTAAAGAAAATACGATATGCTTTTTTAAGTTCCAAAAGTGCGGATTTAGCAAAATTATGCCGTTTCAATCCCACATTGTTCAAGCCGTGAAGCGTGGCCCGATCTCCTGCAGCAATCACATAGGGTGGAATATCTTTGCCAACAGCAGATTTTCCACCAATATAAGCATAATCTCCAATTTGAACAAATTGATGGATAGCCACCAATCCGCCGACTGTGACATTATCACCAATAACAATGTGACCGGCAAGGGTTGAATTGTTGGCCAGGATTACCTGTTTACCGGTTTTACAGTCATGGGCGATATGGGTATAAGCCATCAGATAATTTTCTTCGCCAACTTCGGTAATACCGCCGCCAGATTCAGTTCCTCTGTTAATGGTTACAAATTCACGAATAATGGACCCCCGCCCTATTGTCAGGTAAGACTTTTCACCATGAAATTTTAAATCCTGGGGAGCACCACCCACAGATGCATATTGAAAAATCTGACAATTTTCGCCAATGGTAACATATTGATCAATGGTGGTATGTGAACCAATGGTGGTTCCTGAACCAATGCACACATCGGATTTGATAATGGCAAAAGGACCAATGGTGACATTGGCACCGATTTCAGCACTTGGATCTATAATCGCTGTAGGGTGTATCATTTTTTCTCCGTTAATTGAGTCTTGTTTTCAATGTTTGTTAGTCGTTTTTCATAAGAGAAAAGCATTTTTCTCATTTCCGGCAGCCTGGATATAATATTGACAACTTTTTTCCATCGGGTGTGCTCCATTTGCGGAAACCCTGAAACAATAGTGTTTTCTTCGACATTGGTGAATATCCCAGCTCCCGGACCGACAATCGCATTTGCACCGATGGTCAGGTGGCCGGATATCCCGGCTTTTCCAGCAATGATCACATTGTTTTGAATGGTGGTGCTTCCGGCAATGCCGACCTGGGCAACAATAAGGGTGTTGTCCCCTATTTTCACATTATGGGCAATATGAACAAGATTGTCTGTTTTTACACCATTGCCGATGATGGTTTTTCCCAAAGTACCTCTGTCAATTGTATTGCTGGCACCGATTTCAACATTATCCAGAATTTTTACATATCCTGAATGAATCAATTTTTCATGTCGATCAGAGGCTTGAGCAAATCCGAATCCATCCGAACCAATCACTGTTCCTGAATGAACAATGACATTGTTTCCTATTTGTGTCTTTTCCATGATGGTCACATTGGGTTTAATCTGAACATTGTCACCGATAACCACATCATCCCCGATATAGACACCCGGCATCAATTGAACGTTGTCACCGATACAGACATGGTTTCCGATAAACACATTGGATAAGATGACACAATTTTTCCCAATCTGAACCTTGGATCCAAGATTGGCGCTTGAATGGATACCTGATGGATATATTTTTTCAGGATGAAAAAGACGAACGATTTTAAAAAAATCAATTTTGGGTTGCTTGCTTAACAGCAGCGTGGTTGTTTTATATTTTTCAGTTTCTTTGAAAAAAGATTCCGGGACAATAACTGCCCCGGCCCGGGTTTGAAGGATTTTATTTAAGAACCTGGAATCACAGGCAAAAGTGATATCAGATGCATTGGCTTCTTCAAATGAAGAAACTCCATTAATTGAACGGTCTAAGTCGCCTGTGATGTTTACATCTAAAAACTTGGCAACTTCGGTAATTGAAAGTTCCATAACTTAAAATGATTATTATTTGGCTGTCTTTTTATTGTATAGCTTGATAATCATATCCGTAATATCGACATGATCCTGTGCAAAAATTACAGCGCCCTGCTTTTTTTCCAGGATAAGCAGATACCCTTCTTTTTTCCCGATTTCACTGACAATAGCACTGACTTCTTTTTGAAAAGCAGTGAACAGTTCTGCCTGCAATTGTTTAAATCCTAAGGTCAATTTTTTTTCAAGTTTAATAGCATCATTTTGCCGGATACGGATATCTCTTGCTTTTTCATCCTGTTTTTCAGAACTTAAAACCAGTGATTCTCTTTGGAAATCCTTGGTCATTTTGTCAATCTGATCTTTTTCATCAATCAATTGTTTTCTGATTTCAATATTTTTATCTGAAATTTGTTTTTCAATTATTTTTCCACCGCTGGACTCATCTAAAATTCTCTGGTAATCAACTATGCCAATTTTGGCGACATCTGCACCAAATGAGTTGGAAATAAAACCCAAAAAACAAACCATCATAATAAACAGAACACTAACTTTTTTCATTAAATCCTCCAAAAAATTATTATATTAAAACGAAGCACCAACAGAAAATTCAAACTGGCCATCCCCGGTATTTTTCACATCTTTTCCGTCAATGACCCAACCATATTCGACTCTTATCGGACCCATTGGGGAATTCCAGCGTACGCCCATTCCAAAACTGGAAAATTGAGAGCTTAAATCAATTTTTTCTTTGGTTCGATATACATCTCCTCGATCATAAAAAAGGACTCCGGCAATTTTATATTTTTCTGTGAAGGGAAAAGTGAGTTCCGCATTAAACTGAAGCATTTTTTCCCCTCCTCGTTCAATGGCGTCTCCTTCTCTTTGACCATTTATATCAAATTTATCAAATCCTCGGATTGAATTCATTCCCCCCATATAAAATCGAACAAAATCAATATCAATGGAAGTATCTGACAGATCATCAAGAAACCCGGCTTTTGCATGAAGCAATCCTGTGAATTTCCAGAAAAGGGGGAAATATGCGCTTGATTCAGCAATATATTTTATATAATCAATGTCTCCGCCTAAAACAGACCCGGCATATTGAATTGAAAATTCATGTTTCTGACCTTCAGTGGGGAGAAAAATATCGTTTCGAGAATCATATCGGATAAAGGGTTTAACACTGGAGTTCAGAAAAGAACCAGGGGTCATATTGGTACTTGTGGTTTCAACATTAAGAATATCAAAATCTTCAATATTATATGAAAGCCCAATTCTTGTATAATCATACAGTTTGTACCCTGCTGAAAGTGTCATGCCGATTGAATGTTTATCATAATTATCATATTCTCTTTCCTCTTTATACAAATCGATTCCACTGGAAATATCGGTGTCCATAATATGAGGCTCATAAAAGTTGATATTATAAAGAAGTGAGCTTTCAGAAACATTAACAGAGAATTGACCAGCCTGACCATTGCCGAACAGATTCCTTTCTGTGACAGATATCGAACCAAAAACGGCATCCTCTGAAGAATACCCCCCACCAAAAGAGAAAGCACCGGTTTCTTTTTCCACCACTGCCACTTCTAAATCAAGGACGTCTTTTTTATCTGTTTTGACAGGTTTAACATCAATGTCTGCAAAAAAATCCAATCTATTTAAATTTTTATGGCTGTTCTGGATTTCTTTTTTGCTATAAAGATCCTGCTCAATAATTTTAATTTCCCGCCGGATCACTTTATCTTTTGTTTTATGATTTCCACTTATTTTGATACGATTAAAATAAACCGGGTCTCCTTTTTCAATTGTATAAAGAATGCTCATCATATTGGCTTTGCTGTCTTTATCGACAACAGGGGTAATATTTACATTTGCATATCCCTGATTAAGATATACGTCTGACATGGTCAGGATATCTTTGCGGATAAACTCTCTATTATACAATTGTTTTTCTTTGGCTTGAATCAAATCAAAAAATTCTTGTTTTGGCTTTATCAAGTCTCCGGTGATGTCAATGGATTTTATTTTATATTGAGCGCCCTCACTGATTTTAAAACCGATTACAATCTTGTCCTTTCCAATATCAATGATTGGATCAGACACTTTTGCATCAATAAAACCATTGTTTTTGTACAAAGATTCAATTCGAATCACATCATTTTTAACTTCAATCTCATTTAAATCCCCTGAAGAAGTAAAAAAAGAAAAAAAGCCTTTTTCTGAAGTTTCAATCTCTTTTTTTATATCTCTGGCGGAAAAATAATGGTTTCCTTCAAATGTAATTTTTTCTACCCTGACCTTACTGCCCTCTTCAAATTTAAAAACAATATCAGCCTGGGAATTTTCAAGGGGGATGATTTCATAATCAATTGAAATATTGTGATAATTTTTCGTGGTATACATCAATCGCATGCGATTGACGTCTTCTTTTAGTTTATGAATATTTAAAATTGACCCGGTTCTTGTATTAATCAGTGCCTCAATCTCTTTGTCCTCAAAGATGTAGTTTTTACTGAATTTAACTTTTCGGACAGTGGCTTTTTCAGCCACCTCATAAATCAATTTAACCCCTTCACCACTGGTCTGTTTTTTTACTTCAACATTATCAAAATATCCCATGGCATAAATTTTTTTAAGATCATTAGAAATACTTTCCGGCTTTAAAATATCTCCTTGCTGGGTATTGATGTTACGTAGAATCACATCTTTTTCAATTCGTTTATTCCCTATAATTTCAATATCGGTAATAAAATTTTTTTGAAATACAATGCTGGTGACTTCTTTGCTGAGTTTTGACACTGCAGAAAAAAGGTTTTCAATACTCAACGCTTCAGAAAAAATTGGAATTTGATTATCTTCATCAAAGGTATTGATCAGTTTTGAATCAATGCTGATACTGTCGCCGGCAACAAATAATGATCCGATTAAGATGTAGTCTGCCCCATTTTCTATTCCGATTTTTTTAAGTCTGACATAATCAAAATCCTGAAACGATGTGTCCGCTGGCAAAAGCACTTGAACAATGGCACCTTCTTTTGTTAACAAGTCACTGAGCAAAGACGATATTTTATTTACAATTGCAGGATTCGGGGTTTGTGAATCAATTGAAAAAGGGAAAATAGCAATTTTCGTGGCTGTTTCTGCCTGTGTCGTACTGGCAAGAAATAGAATGAAAACCGTACATAATATCAAAGATAGCGTTAATCTCAAATTTATCATAATTCAATCCTAAAAATTGTCTGGTCCGTTAAACTGATTTAATTTTTCCATTCTTTAAGGTCACATTTTTCATCATCATCTTTGCCAGGTCGTTATTATGAGTGACCACAATAACTGTCATTCCAAATTCTTTATTTAATTGTGTGATCAACAAATGAACACTTTCACTGTTTTTTTGATCAAGATTACCTGTTGGCTCATCAGCCAGCAATATATCCGGTTTTCTGATCAAAGCCCTTGCCAGGGCAACCCGTTGCTGTTCTCCACCAGACAAATCTTCAACGCGTTGATACGATAGCAAAGAAAGCCCCACTCTTTCACGCATATTTAAGGCACTCTTTTCAACCTTTTTTTTATTTTCACAAGCGATTAATCCCGGCATCATCACATTTTCCAAGGCAGAAAACCCTTTGAGCAGATAATGAAACTGAAAAACAAAACCAATTCTGGAATTTCTAAATTTTGCCAGACGTTCTTCTTTAAAGGTGAACGGGTCCTGGTTATCAAACACAATCCGGCCTTTGTCAGGTCTGTCCAATGTTCCGAGAATATTTAATAAAGTAGATTTGCCAATACCGGATGGCCCGGTAATGGCAATGGTTTCGCCCCTATAAATATCGAAATCAGCATCTTTTAATATTTCGATTTGAGATGTTTTTAAAAAAAAACTTTTATGAACCTGCTGTAATGAAATTAATGGAAGTTGAGTTTTATCCATATCTGATGGCCTCAACAGGATCCATTTTAGATGCTTTATGCGCCGGATAGACAGTAGAAAAAAAACAAATCACAATGGCACTCACAGAAATCATAAACACATCAAGGGTTTCAAGTTGAACCGGCAAGGTTGTAAACGGATAGGCGTCGGGCAGTTGAATAAAATCATATTTTTTTAAAAAGTAACAGATCAGAACTCCGGATGATGTTCCGGTAAGGGTGCCCAAAAAACCAATAATCATCCCCTGTATAATAAATATGTTCCGAATGCATCTGTTGGTAGCCCCCATGGCTTTGAGGACTGCAATATCCTTAGTCTTTTCCATTACCATCATAATTAATGCACTGGCAATATTAAAGGCAGCC
>JBDRPM010000178.1:0-22765 GCA_043827005.1 Pseudomonadota bacterium
TTTTCCATTACCATCATAATCAATGCGCTGGCAATATTAAAGGCAGCCACTAGAATAATCAATGTCAGAATAATAAACATGGCTGTTTTTTCAAGTTTTAAAGCAGAAAAAAGGCTTTTATTGATTTCCATCCAGTCGCGCAGGTAAAATGGATAACTTGAAATCTCAGACAGTTTTTCTTTAACCGGTCCGACATTGAATGCATCATCAATCCAGATACCGATAGCCGATACCTGATTGGTCGATCCTGCTAAAAGCTGTGCCTGGTTAATATGAACATAAGCAATACTTGAGTCATACTCATACATACCCGAATTAAATGTGCCGGTAACCATAAACCGTTTCATCGAGGGAAGATATCCCACAGGAGAGATGATGCCATTGGGAGACATGAGTATAATCTTATCCCCTTTGATGACTCCCATCTGCCTGGCCAATTCATTGCCCAATATAATACCGTAAAGATTTGATTCTTCTTGATTTGAAAAAAGCGTTTTCAAGATTTCGGGACTAAACCCTTTAATGAGACTGAAGCTATTTTCAGGATCAATGCCGCGTACCATGACTCCGGAAAAAGACCGATTGGATCGGATCATGGCCTGGGCAAAAACTATCGGTGAGGCGCCTTTGATCTCTTTTTTCTGATTTAAATCATCCAGAATTTTGATATACCCATCATATTTTCCTGAATAGTTCATCAGAAGCATATGGGGCTCTTGACCCAGAATTCTATTCCGAAAATCAGTTTCTGCACCGCTCATGACGGCAATAACGATGACCAATGCCATAACACCGACAGCAACACCGGTAATAGACAAAAAAGTGATCAGGGAGATAAAGCCTTCCTTTCGTTTGGCTTTCAGGTATTTTCCGGCTATGAATAGTTCAAATCCCATTTAATCAGATGTTTTTTTCATGTGAGGAAACAAAATGACTTCCCGGATAGATGGAGAATTGGTCAGCAGCATGACCAGCCGGTCAATCCCGATACCTTCTCCAGCCGTCGGTGGCATTCCGTATTCCAGGGCCTCAACATAATCTGCATCCATGATATGGGCTTCGGTATTGCCTTCATCTCGTTGTTTGACCTGTGTGAGAAACCGATCATGCTGATCTTGAGGATCATTAATCTCAGAAAATCCATTGGCGATCTCTTTTCCTGCGATAAACAATTCAAATCGATCTGTCAGTTCAGGAGCCTGATCATTTTTTCTGGATAGCGGAGATACTTCGACAGGATATCCGGTAATAAACGTAGGCTGGATTAATTTGGGCTCCACTAAAGCATCAAACAATTTTGTTAAAATTTTACCGTGTCGATCTTTTTCTGAAATCAAGATATTGTTTTTTTGAGCATACTTGACCAATGAGTCAACATGATTGAATACGTCAGGATCCATACCGCCGACCTGAATAAGCGAGTCGATCATTGAAATGCGTTTCCAGCCTTTCTTAAACTCAATCATGTCACCCTGATACTCAACAGATGTTGAACCGGTTATCAACTTGGCAATGGATTCAAACATTTCTTCGGTTAAATCCATCAACATATGATAGTCTGCATAGGCCTGATAAAATTCAACCATTGTAAATTCCGGGTTATGTTTGGTGGAGACCCCTTCGTTTCTAAAATTTCGATTGATTTCAAAAACCTTTTCAAACCCTCCCACAACCAGTCTTTTTAGATAAAGCTCAGGTGCTATCCTTAAAAAAAGTTCCATGCCAAGCGCATTGTGCCAGGTTTTAAACGGTGTTGCTTCAGCGCCACCCGGAACCGGTTGCATCATTGGGGTTTCAACTTCCATGAACTCTTTTTTTTCAAAAAAACGTCTCATGGCAGATATTATTTTACTTCTGTTGATAAATATTTGTCTGGAGTTTTCATTCATAATCAAATCCAGATATCGCTTCCGGTATCTTTTTTCAGGATCTTTTATTCCATGAAATTTTTCCGGCAAGGGTCGAACCGCTTTGGATACAAGTTTAAATTGTAGCGCCAGAAGGGTCCATTCACCTGTTCGGGTCTGAAACAAAGGACCGGTCACGCCGATATAATCACCAATATCAAGTTTTTTAAACAATGCATAGGTATCCTCACCCACCCGGTTGTTCTGGATATACACCTGCAGGTGATCCGTACCGTCCTTAAATCTGACAAAAGACGATTTTCCCATCTTATTGATGGCCATCATCCGTCCGGCAATACTGAACTGGCGGCCCTCTTCTCCAAAGTCCTGTGGATGGTCCTGTAAGATTGTTTTTAAGGTCTGGATAGAGCAGGTGGGTTTAAAATCATTGGGGTAAAGTTCAATGCCACACTCTTTTAATTCATTAATTTTTTCTTTTCTGACTTGTATTAATTGACTGTCTTTGTCCATAAAAGCGTTCTTTCATATAAAAAAAATTATATATAAGCTGCTGAAAAAGCATTCAACCAGAACAACAGCTTATAAACCTAAATCAAATAGCCTATTTTATCTAAAATTGTCAATATTTTGTTTGAATGACCAGAAGGCCTGAGTAAACTGGGAAAACTTTTTTCCAATGACCGCCATCTACTTAAAGAGAACGGTAAAAACAGTGCCTTTTCCTTGAATTGATTCAAAATCAATCAGTCCGTTATACGCATCAATCAATCGATGGATAATGGGAAGTCCTAAACCGGTCCCCTCTGGTTTGGTGGTATAAAAAGGATCAAAAATATGACGACATTGTTCCGGAGCAATCCCTTTGCCGGTATCCTGGATGGTCAGGTAAACCCGATTATTGGAAGATCCTTTTATTTTGATCATTACCTGGCCTTTGTCCTCTATGGATTGGGCTGCATTTTTTAAAAGATTCCATAAAATTTGTTTGAGGTGTGACGGATCAATGAAAACCATGCATTTGTGATCCAACTCCATCATAAAATTAATTTTATCACTCCATTCAGAATCATTGGAGAACAGTTCAACCGTCTCTTCTACAATTTGAGAAATATTGGTTTCACAGGCATTGCCTTTAAATGGTTTTGAAAACAATCGGATATCATTGACAATATCTTTTAAGCGGTCGGTTTCCCGTAAAATAATCTGCATAAGTTTATCTTCATACGAGCCGGGAATGGTATCCTCATGAAGCAATTGAATGGAACCGGACAAAGAGGCCAATGGATTTTTGACTTCATGGGCAATGCCGGAAATCAGTTCATCTACGGTTTCCATTTTCTCCACCCGTTTAAGATGCTCCTGCATCAATTTTAGATCCTGCTTGGCACCTTTTAACTGGAGAGCCAGAATACCACTGAGAATCGCAACAGCAAAACAGGCCAGTATTACAATAATAATCCTGTAAATAATATGGCTTTCATTCAGATAATCAGACAAATAAACGTCACCGTCAAATGGGGTAATAACCTTATAGTATTCCAACTCTATTAAAATGCCGTATAAAAAGCTGGACAAAGCGGCAATAATCAAACTGCCCCTTTGAAACAAAAGCATGGCTGTATAGATAATCACCACCAGATACAAAAACGTAAAAATGGAATCAAAACTGCCGGTAACAAAGACAATCCCGGTAACCATAAATATATCAACAATAGTTTGAAAATATGCAAGCAGGCGGTGTGTTTGATATTGATTCAACCAGTATAAATAGACAATGGAAAGAAACAATATCAACCCTGCCATATTGTAAATGGATAAAAATGGTTGTGAAAAAAAAGAAAGCTTTTGTTGAGAAGAAAAAACAAGGCAGGATATAATAAGAACCACAGCAAAGCAAACCCGTGATAGTATCACCCAACGGATCTGTGAAGACAGATCTTCTTTTTCTGTATTAGTGGTCATCATGTTTTACGAGATCGCACCTGCCATGGAAAAAATTGGCAAATACATTGAAATGACAAGACCACCGACCACAACTCCTAAAAAAACCAGCATAAAAGGCTCGATCATATCAGTTAAGTTTTTAACTGCCTGATCCACTTCATCATCATAAAAATCAGCTATTTTTTCCATCATGGTATCAAGGGCACCTGTGGATTCACCCACGGCAATCATAGAACAGACCATGGAAGGGAAAACGCCGCTTTCCAGCAATGGGTCTGCCATTGAACGCCCCTCGGAAATCCCGGTTTTAACATCAAGGATGGCAAATTCAACAATTTTATTGCCAGATGTCTTGGCCACAATATCAAGAGCTTCAAGAATAGAAACACCGCTTGAAATCATGGTGCTGGTTGTCCGTGTAAACTTGGCCACAGAAACCTTTCGAATCAGAATACCAATGACCGGTAATCGAAGAAAAAAATCATCCATTAAAATACGGCCTTTTGCTGATGCATAAATTCGACGAAGCAAAAATAAAAAACCAAAAATACCGGCCACAATATATCCAATATTGGATATGGCAAAATGACTCATGGCAATGACCATTAAAGTCGGAGCTGGCAAGGTCGCACCAAAATCAGCAAACATTTCGGAAAAAACAGGAATAACAAAAACCAGGATAATAGAGACAACAACGGCTGCAACAATTAAGGTAATAATCGGATAGGTCATAGCCCCTTTTACCTGCCGCTTGAGTTTGGCCATTTTCTCCATATAAGCGGAAAGCCTGCTTAAAATGACATCTAAAATACCACCCGCTTCTCCTGCAGCCACCATATTGATAAACAGTTCGTTAAACACTTTGGGAAATTTTTTTAATGCATCGGCAAAGGTTTCACCGGATTCAACTGATTCTTTTATTTTTTTAAGATTTTTTTTAAAGGTTGGATTTTCCTGCTGAGATTGAAGGATATCCAGACATTGTAAAAGCGGCAGCCCTGCATCAATCATGGTCGAAAACTGACGGGAAAAAATAATGACATCGGATTCTTTGACTTTGGGTTGAAGAAATTTTATGTTCTCGAAAAGATCTTTGGGCTTTTTCTTGACCGTCGTGGCTGTGATCTTTCGCCGCTGAAGGCTAAGCTTAACCTGTTCTGAAGTCTCAGCCTCCATCTCACCCTTGACTTTTCTCCCTTTTGGATTTTTCCCTTTCCAAATAAAAATAGCAGCCATTGAATATCCTTATTATATAAATTTTTAAAAATTGTTGGAGATATTATTATATTGTAAATACATCCCCGGATCATTTGTAAAATTCAGACGAATATACTATATAAATTTTATCTATTGATTACAACAGGAGTTATCCTTTGGGGAAAAAAAAGAAAAACCTCACTGCAAATACGATTATCACCAGTCATATCAATGCAGATTTTGATGCCATTGCCTCCATGTTGGCAGCCCAGAAATTGTACACAGATGCCGTCATTATTTTTCCAGGTTCCCAGGAAAAAAATTTACGGGATTTTTTTATCAGTTCCACCAGCTATCTGTTGAATATGGTTGACCCGGATTCAATTGATTTTTCTGTCATCAAACGACTGGTTCTGGTGGATACAAAACAAAAAAGTCGATTGCCCCAGATTGCTCACCTTTTAAATAAAAAAGACCTGATCATAGACATATATGATCATCACCCGCCAATGAAGGGGGATATAACAGGCAATTATGAAATTACAAAACTGACGGGTTCAACCACCACCATCCTGTGTGCACTGCTGCAGGAAAAAAATATTTTCCCTACGTCTGATGAAGCAACGATCATGGCCATGGGTATTTATGAAGACACTGGATTGTTTACCTATTCATCTACCACAAAAGAAGATTTTCAACAGGCCGCTTTCTTGTTTGATTGCGGTGCCAGCCTGGAAACTGTTGTTCAAATGGTGGTCAAGGAAATCAAATCAGAACAGGTGACCTGGCTCAATGAACTGCTCAATGAAATAAGTATTCATAAAATAAATGGCCTGGATATACATATATCTGTCATTTCATCCCCTTCTTACATAAACGATCTTGCAACCATTGTCCAAAAAGTGGCTCGCATGGAAAACCTGGATATCTTTTTTGCCATAGTCTTAATGGGCAATAAAATTAATATTATTGCCAGAAACCGAATACCTCAAGTAGATGTCGGTACGATTCTTTCAAGCTTCGGGGGAGGAGGGCATGCCTATGCCGCCTCTGCCAAGGTTGAAAATCAGACCCTTGCCCAGGTTGAATTGACTTTGATTGAGGTGTTGCAAAAACAGGTAAAAAGTGCTCAGACCGCTAAAAATTTAATGTCTTCCCCGGCCATTACCATTGCCCCTGATAAAACCTGCAAAGAAGCCGGTGCTCAAATGACGCGCTATAATGTCAACACCCTTCTGGTGGTTGATCAAAAAGACAATAGTTATTTAGGGTATATTTCAAGACAGATTATTGAAAAAGCGCTTTTCCATAAACTGGCTCATCTGAAAATCCAGGATTATATGACCTCGGATTCACGCTTTATCTGTTCAGATGCAGATGTGGCCCAGATTGAACAAATCATTATTGATGGAAAACATCAGATTTTACCGGTTATTGATGATGGTTGGATCAAAGGGGTAATTACCCGTACAGATTTGCTGGATTACCTGGTACATCACAATAAATCATTAAATCGCAGTCAAACCGATCAGAGCATCAAACGGAATGTTAAAGAACGGCACATCGAAAATATTTTATATCAACGCCTGGACAATCACATTAAGCAATTGCTTGAAAAAATAGGTCAAATAGGCCATCAGCTGGGCTATACTCTTTATGTTGTGGGGGGGTTTGTCAGAGATCTGCTGTTGAACAAACCCAATGATGATATTGATATTGTGGTTGAAGGTGACGGGATCGAGTTTGCAAAAGTGTATGCTAAAATAGAAGGCTGTAGGATCAATACCCATAAAAAATTTGGTACTGCTGTCATCATATACCCCAATAACCTGAAAATTGATGTGGCATCGGCCAGACTGGAATATTATCAAACCCCTGCTGCCCTGCCCATTATTGAAAAAAGTTCCATTAAACGAGATCTTGCCAGAAGAGATTTTACCATTAACACCCTTGCTGTCAGCCTTAATCCCGATAATTTTGGAACATTGTTTGATTATTTTGGGGCAAACCGCGATCTTAAAGATAAAACCATTCGCACCATCCATAATTTAAGTTTTGTGGAAGATCCCACCCGGATTTTCCGTGCCATTAAATTTTCAAACCGGTTTGGCTTTAATATTGGGAGGGTCACTGCAAATTTAATCAAAAATGCCATTCAAATTGATTGTTTCAAAAATTTGAGCGGACTTCGGGTATTGAATGAACTTAAACAGATTTTTGAGGAGGATAATCCCATACCTGCAATCAGGAGCATGGAAGCCTATGGTCTTGAAAAAGTGATTCATCCCAATCTGTCTTTTATCCCCAAAACATATCAACTGCTGGAATCTGTCAATAAAATACTATCCTGGCATGACCTTTTGTATGTGGATGAATCTTATCCAAGATGGTCGGTTTATTTTATGGCGCTCTTGAATCGATGTTCTTTTCGTGAGGCTGAAGAGATCTGTTCGCGTTTGAATGTGCCGTTAAAAGAACAGAGTCTGTTTTTGAGCAAACGGATTAAAGCTGAAAAAAAACTTGTGATGCTTGAAACTTCACCCCCCTATACCCGTCAGGATCTGTATTGGCTGCTCATCAACTTTAATACAGAATATATTTTGTACATGATGGCGTTAACCCAGGATGACAATATCCGAAAAAATATTTCCAATTTTTATACCCATCAGCGCAAAATCAAACCCTATATCAAGGGAAAAGATCTGGTAGCGATTGGTTTAAAACCCGGGCCGATCTTTACAACCATTTTCAATCAGATCATTGATGCCAAACTGGATGGCAAGCTGACAACAAAAAAAGAGGAGATACTTTTTGTAACACAGCTTGCCGTAAAAACAAACTTATTGATTAAGTGACTGGTTTTGTGTTAATCCCCTTAATTCAATTTAAACGAATTTATTTCAGGAATGATCGACCATGAAAAATGCAGACTTTTTAACCGGGATCACCACCAGTGGAACCCCTCATCTTGGCAACTATGTCGGCGCCATCCGCCCGGCCGTTGAAACCAGTAAAAATAAAAATCTTGTTTCCTATTATTTTCTGGCTGACTACCATTCTTTGATCAAAAATACGGACCCCGGCTTAAGGAAACAATCAACCCTTGAAATTGCCGCGGCCTGGATTGCGCTGGGTCTGGATTATCATAATTGTGTTTTTTATCGACAATCAGACATTCCTGAAATTCCTGAACTCACATGGATTTTAACCTGCCTGACAGCCAAGGGGTTAATGAACCGGGCGCATGCCTATAAAGCCGTGGTTGCTCAAAATGAAGAAGATGGGAATAAAGACCCGGACAAAGGCATTACCATGGGACTTTTTTCTTATCCCGTGCTCATGGCTGCCGATATTCTCATGTTCAACGCAAAAAAAGTGCCTGTTGGCAAAGATCAGGTCCAGCACCTTGAAATGACACGGGATATTGCTGCCCGATTCAATCATATTTACAAAGAATTGTTCATCCTGCCAGAAGTGGTTGTTGATGAAGACTCTGCAGTTCTTTGCGGCCTAGACGGACGCAAAATGAGCAAAAGCTATCATAATTACATCCCGTTGTTTGATACTGAAAATCGGTTAAGAAAAATGATCATGAAAATCAAGACCAATTCTCTGGGGCCGGATGAACCAAAAGATCCTGATACCTGCACGATTTTTTCCATTTATAAAGCTTTTGCAACAAAAGAACAGACCCGGGAAATGGCCAGTCGGTACAGGGAAGGAATTTCATGGGGAGCAGCCAAACAGGAGCTGTTTGAACACATAAATCAGGTCGTGAAAGAACCTCGAAAACACTATGAAGAATTGATTAAAAATCCAAGTGACATTGAAAATATATTAAAAAAAGGGGCTGTAAAAGCCAGGGAATTTTCAGTTCCGTTTTTGGATAAAATCAGAAAATCGATTGGAATAGATGCACTGGGATAAGTGTTTGACTGGATCCATCAGCCCTGTAATTTTGTCAGCGCTATGATTTCATCAGAGGTTAAATAGCGCCAGTTGCCTTCTTTAAGTCGACCCAGCCTGATGTTTGCCATACGGACCCGACATAAGGAATCAACACTGTTTCCTACCGCCTCCACCATCTTACGGATTTGACGGTTAAGCCCCTGTTTTAAAACAATTCGAAATTTATTTTTTGACATTCGCGTCACATCCGCTTTTCGGGTAATGGTCTGTTCGATTTGAATTCCCTGGGCCATTTTCTTTAAAGCAGAATTGTGAATGGGTTGACAGGTTGTAACAATATATTCTTTTTCATGGTTAAATGACGGGTGGGACATGCGATTGTGCAGCTGGCCATCGTTGGTGAGCAATAAAAGCCCTGTTGAATCTTTATCCAGCCTGCCCACAGGATAGATACGGGCATTGATATCAATCAGGTCAAGAATTATTTTACTATTATCCTGGGAACATGAGGTGACATATCCTTTGGGTTTATTAATGGCAATATAGATTTTTGATGTATCTTCTTTTAGACAAATGGGTTCATCATTAAAATAAATCTTGTCGCAAGCCGGATCAACTTGAGTACCCAGTTCAGTGACAATCTGCTCATTGACCTTAATGAATCCAGCCACTATATATTCTTCAGCTTTTCGTCTTGAACACAGACCGGCATGGGCCAAAAACTTTTGAAGCCGCATCATCAGGACCGGTAATCTGCATTTATTTTGACGTAGTTCTCGCTGAAATCACAAAAATAATAATAGTCTGAGTATTGACCCAGATTCAGGTTAAGTTCAATTGAAATTGTTTTGTTTTTCATGATTTTGGCAATTTTTTTTTCAGCTTCATTACCCAGCCAGTCCCCATTTAGAACCAAAGGCTGACCTTCAAAAAACAGGTTCATTTTTTTGGGATCCACACAAGCACCTGATCGTCCGGCTGCTGCTGTTATTCTTCCCCAGTTGGGATCTTCTCCATAAATCGCTGTTTTAACCAGATTTGAATGGGCAATGGCATCGCAGGCCTTATAGGCATCTTCTTTTGATTGGGCACCTGTTACGATGATCTTAACCAGTTTGGTAGCCCCTTCCCCGTCATGCAAAATTTTTAAGGCCAGTTCCAGACATACATCATCCAGCACCTGGCCAAATATTTTGAATGCCTTTTCCGTTTCAATCAACACCTGAGAAGATCCGTTTGCAAGGGCCAAAACCGTATCATTGGTGCTGGTATCCCCATCCACAGTGATACGGTTAAATGATTTTTCATTTGCTTTTAAAAGTGCTGATTTAAGATTCTGGCTTGAAATGGTGACATCTGTACAGATAAATGCCAGCATGGTAGCCATATCTGGTCGAATCATACCCGATCCTTTTGCTACGCCAATAATTTCAAATGAATGACCATTTATCTGACCTGTTCGGGTGACCTTTTTTCGGCAAAGGTCTGTGGTAAGAATGGCATCGGCAAAATCATCAATTTTTTCCTCGCTCAACTCTGCAGCAATCACAGGAATGCCTGTTTTAAATTTTTCCATGGGCAATGGTGCACCAATAACCCCTGTTGAAGACACGATGACCTGGCTATCAGAAATATTGAACTGTGCTGCTACCAGTTTTGAACACTGCCTGGCGTCTTCAAGTCCTTTTTCTCCTGTAAAACAATTGGCATTTCCAGAGTTAACCAGTACGGCCTGGCAGGTCCCGTATTGAATTTTTTCCCGACCCAGAATAACCGGTGCGGCAATGACTTTATTTTTTGTAAAAAGTGCTGCAGCCGTACATGGTGTCTCACAATAAATAAGACCCAGATCTTTTTGATCTTTCTTTTTAATGCCAGCACGAATCCCTGCAAACTTGAAACCCTTCATTGATCAGTCTCCACAAATAATAGATAAATATAAAAACGATTGTTTATTATACGTTGCTGTTTGTTGTGTGTAAATGACTTTCCCGTTCTTGTATAAATTCATTCATACAGCTTGAAATTGATTGACATAAATCATCAGACAGACAATAATTGCACTTACAATTATCATGTTTGTCGAGGCATTATGGAACCGCTTAGTATTCTTTTGGAAAGTTGTTTATTCTTTAATACCAATGCATTATCACGGAATCTGCTCAAGCTGGCCCAAATGGAATTTAACCCGTTGGACATTTCTCCTGCCCATGCATCACTAATGCTTCTGGTTTATGATAACCCAGGCATCAGCCCCAAAAAATTAAGCCAGTCTCTTCATTTAACACCCTCTACCATTACAAGATTCATGGATGTGCTTGTGAAAAAAGATCTGCTGATAAGGAAAACCAAAGGAAAGCTTGCTTTTATCTATCCCAGTGCAAATGGGCTGGAATTTAAAGCGCCCATTGCTCAAGCCTATATCCGTTTATATGACAGGTACACAAAAATTTTAGGAACACAAACCGCCCTCCGATTAAGCCACATGCAATATAAAACCAACCAAATCCTGGCACATGCGTTAAACGATAATGAATAAAAATTTTAAGATTATTGTGGAATATGACGGCACCTCTTTTTTTGGCTGGCAAAAACAAAAAAAATACAACACAATCCAAGGTGAACTGGAAAAAAACTTGAGTCAGATGTTAAATCAGCAAATTCAGGTGACAGGATCAGGACGAACCGATGCCGGTGTTCACGCCACAGGACAGGTGGCAAACTTTCATGCCGCAACCGATTTCAGTGCACAGGAAATCAAAAATAGACTGAACCGGATGATCAAAGAACCGATTGTGGTTAAAGCATGCGATCTTGTACACAATGAGTTTCATGCTCAATATCATGCTGTTTCAAAAGAATATCGGTATTACATTTTAAATACACAAGATCCTGTAGCCATTGGCAGGCAATATCAATGGCATATCCGCCAAAACATAGATATATCCGCCATGAATGAATGTTGCAAACACATCATTGGAGAGCATGATTTTAAATCCTTTGAAAATGTTGGCAGCCCAAGATCTTCAACAATTCGAACTATTTTTCAGGCATTGTTTGATAAGACGCAGACAAATCAGATCCTATTTAAAATTGTGGGATCTGGTTTTTTAAAATATATGGTTCGAAATCTTGTGGGAACATTTGTTCTAGTGGGGTTTCATAAAATCCAGATCAATGATTTTATTCAGATATTACAAGCCTGTGACCGTACCAAGGCAGGACAGACAGCCCCTGCTCATGGTCTGTTTCTGCATCAGGTCAATTATTCGTGATCTTTAATTTTGTTAACATGTTGATTATAATGAGCAATAATATCCCGTCTGTAAATCAATCCGATCAGCTGTCTTGAGTTATTTTCAGAAACCACTGGCAATGCATCAATGTTTTTTTGGGTCAACTTCAATAGAACGGTATTTAAATCTTCAGATGGTGTGGTGATAATCAAACTGGTGATCATGATATCTTTCATCACAACCAATGTTTCAATGTGAAGTGTAAAAATGACCTCCCGGATATCATTTAAGGAAAAAATACCTGTAAACTCACCGTGTTTATTGATAACCGGGAAATAATGCTGTTTGGTGCTTGAAAATATTTTTTTGAAATCAACAAAAGGCATATCTTCATTCACACACTGGACATCCTTAATACGATAACTTAAATCCTGAACTTTTATGGTTTGCAGGATATCCATCATAAATTCTCCGGCATGGGCTGGTGAATCAATTCTGGATTTTACCTGATTTTCAAATATGGTCCATTTCTGACTTAACAGATAACAGATAGAGCACACCAGAAGACTGGGTAATAATAAATGATAAGAATTGGTCATCTCACTGATAAAAATTATGGTCGAAATGGGTGTGTTGGATGCTGCGGCAAAAAAACCGGCCATCCCGACAATTACAAAAGAACCGGGATTGGTCACAACCGTGGGGATTATCATGTGAAACAGTTTGCCCACTGCCCCGCCCATGGCACCGCCAATGACAATTGAGGGACCAAAGACCCCACCGCTGCCGCCAGATCCAATGGAAAAAGAAGTGGTCAGTATTTTACCGAATGCAAGCAAAATCAATATTTTTATTTCAACCTGATTAAATATGGCCTGTTGGGCAATGCCATAACCAAACGCAAGGGTATAAGGCAGAAAAAAACCGATAATCCCGGTGATTAAACCCCCAATGGCCGGTTTGATGTGATTGGGCACTTTTAATTTTTTAAAAACGCTGATCACCCCGTAAAAAGTTTTAATATATAAAATAGCAGTGAGGACAAGTACCACGGACAGCACAAGATAGGGACCCAATTCAAGCGGATTTTGGAATTTAAAGCCTGGGGAGTCAAACAGGGAGCCCCATCCAAAGGCCAGACAAAAAGTACAATAAGCAACCACAGATGAGATACCGGCAGGAATAATGACTTCTGATTCAAAATCCGGATCACGGTATAATACTTCTGCAGCAAAAAGAGCCCCTGCCAGGGGGGCACGAAAGATGCTGCCAACACCGGCGCCAATTCCTGCGGCCATCATGATTCTTCGTTCTCGTGCAGACAGTTTGAACCTGGTTGCCAGGAATGAACCAAATCCGGCACCGATCTGGGCAATGGGCCCTTCTCTTCCGCCAGACCCGCCCGTGGTCAGGGTAATGGCGGATGCAATGGTTTTGATAAACGGAATTCGACCTCGAATTAATCCGTCCTTGTGGTGATATGCATCAATGGCAGCATCGGTTCCATGCCCTTCAGCTTCCGGGGCAAAGGTATAAACAATCCAACCGCTGATAAGTCCTCCCGCTGCAGGTAAGAATAATAGTATCCATCGATTAAACAAAGTCTGGGTGTGAGGCAGCAATAAGTGCTCGCCTGCCGGGGATTCAGGTCGATAACCTGCAATAAGATCAAGAAAATAATGCATGCCCATTGCGCACAGGTAATGAAAGACAATGGCACCACTGCCTGCTATAATGCCGATTAAGACAAAATAGAAAAACCATTTTCCTGCAACAGCAATATCCTTTGAACCGACTTTATCTTTGAACCCCATGAATATCAGCCTTTTATAGGTCATTGATGAAAGTTATGTCAGCGGGTTATCAATGGTTTTTCACAGGTGAAGACCATCAATAGTATACACGTACCAATTACAAGTGTTCAAATCAAAAAAAAACTCTGCAGTTTTGTGAAAACAAAAACCACAGAGTTTAAAGAAAACTGATATATATAGATTATCTTCTTTTGGATGCTTTGATCGGATTGATCTTCTGTTTTTTCTTGATTTCCACAGTTTTTACATGGGTTGCAACATTGCAGTTTCCAACCTTCCATTTTAAAGATGGATCAGGCGCTGCAACACAATAAATACCGGTTTCAAATTCTTTGGTTCTCTGGCATCCATTGCACTGGTCAATAATGGGAAGGCATGCCCCACCATTGAAGCCACATCCTTTAGCTGTCATAAAAACACAATCATCGCCTGCCCGAACAGTTGTACAAATCATAATAGTAATCCTATATATTAAATCCATAAAAAATAAAGAAAACGATAGTTTCTTTATCATCATTTATTTTTAAATCATCCCTAAAGGACTTAAAACCTCAAATAAATATCATGATATGATAAAACTGTCAATCAATGAGTTAAATCCAATCTATATTTTTTTTATACCAAAATTAATTCAGGTAATGTATATTGGGTTGAAAATAAATCATTGCAACTAAAATAAAGATAGAATAGCACTCAATCATGATAAGAGAGATAGCCAGACAAGTATTAAAAATAGAAGCCGACAGTATCCTCAAACTTGGTGAAAACATGGATGCAGCCTTTGAAACACTGGTTAATGATATTTGTCAATCCAGCGGACGCGTGATCATTTCAGGCATTGGAAAATCAGGTTTAATCGGCAAAAAAATTGTTGCCACCTTAATCAGTACAGGGACCAATTCCATGTTCTTACACCCTGTGGAAGCACTTCATGGTGATCTTGGAATGGTCAGCATGGATGATGTATTGATTGCTATATCCAACAGCGGGGAAACAACAGAGTTAATTCAGTTATTACCCGTAATAAAACAAATGGGGTGTAAAATAGCAGGTTTCACAGGCAATCGTGATTCCACCATGGCCAGGTTATGCGACATGGTTATTTATACCGGTGTTGAAAAAGAGGCCTGTCCGTTCAATATGGCACCCACCGCTTCTACAACCGCACAACTGGCCATGGGTGATGCGCTGGCAGTGGTGCTGATCAATCAAAAAAAATTTAACAAGAGTGATTTTATCAAATCACATCCTGGCGGAAAACTGGGGCAGCGCTTATCCTGCAAAGTCGGTGAGATCATGTTTGAAGCATCCACAGCACCCTGGGTCCTAACTGGTTCTTCAATGATGGATGCCATAAAAGAAATGGATAAATTTAGACTGGGGGCAGTATTTGTTCTTGAAAAATCTAAAAAACTATCGGGTATTATAACGGATGGGGATATTCGTCACTGGTTTGCCAATAACCATACTGACTTTTCACATGTCCTGGTTGACAGCATTATGACAGAAAATCCACACCGTTTGACTTCAGATTCATTTTTATATGATGCACTGAATCTGATGGAAAAATATCAGATAACGGTTCTGCCCATTGTGGATAAAACAGACAAAATGGATGGGTTGCTTCATTTACACGATATTCTGGGTAAAGGGTCCTTTCAATTTAATGGAGGCAGTTGATGAAAGATTTTGATTTTCCCACTGACATACCAACGCTTGGTAAAGCAAAAATAACATCGCCGCTCAAACATCAAATCAATTCCGGTGAGCCTGATAAACGGTTTGTTTCTGACGATTCAAGAATTATTGTTGATGTACAGTTTGATCATTTAAACCCTGATAAAAAACTTGCCAGTTTTGATCCGGCAGGCCCAAGAGAAAAGATCTATTTTGATCCAAGCAAACTCAAATGTGCCATTGTCACCTGTGGCGGACTTTGTCCTGGCTTAAATGATATCATTCGCTCCATTGTTCTGGAACTTCATCATATCTATCATGTCAAAACCATTTATGGAATAAAGCATGGTTTACAAGGCTTCATTCCTGAATTTGGACATGACGTGATTGATCTGAATACGGAAACTGTTTCAGGCATCCAGAACAAAGGCGGTTCCATGCTGGGTTCTTCCAGAGGAACTCAGGATATCGGCGTGATCATTGATTGCCTGGAACGTCTGAATGTCGGTATCTTATTTATGGTCGGTGGAGATGGATCATTAATGGCGGCTAAACGGATTGCTGAAGAAGTTGACACAAGAGGGTTAAAGATATCCGTGATTGCCATTCCCAAAACAATTGATAATGATATTTTCCTGGTGTCCCGATCTTTCGGATTTGATACAGCGGTTGATGTAGCCACGCTGGCCATTAAAGCGGCCCACAATGAGGCAGTCGCCTACCCCAATGGTATCGGCCTTATAAAGTTGATGGGGAGACATTCCGGATTTCTGGCAGCCACTGCTGCTTTGGCCCAGCAGGATGCAAATTTTGTTCTTATCCCTGAAGTTGAATTTTTTCTTTACGGGAAAACCGGTTTTTTGCAGGCCCTTGAAAACAGACTGACTCATCGCAAACATGCGGTGATTATTGTTGCAGAAGGCGCCGGTCAAAATCTGTTTGATGAACATGAAACAAAATATGACCCTTCCGGAAATATTGTGTTGGAAGATATCGGACTTTTCTTAAAAGACAAAATTTCCCAATGGTTTAAGGCAAAAGACATTCCGATTTCCCTCAAATATATTGACCCAAGTTATATCATCAGAAGCCTTCCGGCCAATGCCAATGACAGTGTATTCTGTGGTTTTTTGGGAAGAGAAGCGGTTCATGCCGGTATGGCAGGAAAAACAAAACTGTTGATCAGTTCATGGAACAGCCAGTATGTTCATGTGCCCATGGACGCTTCAGCCGGAAAAAGAAAAAATTTAGACCCTCACGGGCGACTATGGCAATCTGTTCTTGAAGCCACTGGTCAGGATTCATACATCAGTGATTGATTTCAACAAATTTATTTTTCTTGATGGTTACCAGAAAAAGTCGGCGGTGGGCATTTCCGCCTGAATCAAACAGGGTAATCCCGGTTGCGCCATCATACACCCGTCCGCCCTGAAGTGCTGTTTTCAAAGTATCCCAGGAATTAATAGATTCATCCATAGCTGTCAGAAAAAGAATGGTGGCTGTGTCATGGGCAATGGCCTCTAAAAATTGAGGCTTTCGATCAAAGAGAATTTCAAATTTGCGTGTAAAATCAAGGGTTGCAGGATTCATTGATTGATCAAAAAATCCATCGGTAATGATCGCATTTTTCGTGTACCGCCCAATATCATTGGATAGCAAGGATTCATGATGCCACAGATTTGTTCCTACTAAATAAACGTTTTTAATGTCGTTAAAAGCAAGTTGTGGCAGAATTAATTTTATTTTAGAAGGAGAGTCAGGAATAAAAAGTGCTTGAAAGTCAATTGTGATTTTTTCTTCATCCTTATGGTCATTTCTGGCATTAATTTTTTCTTTAACCTGTTGTGCGTCCTCGTCATCCTTAAACAACTCGTTGTCTTCAACAACTTCATCATCATCATCATCCTGCTTTAGAAACTCAGGAAGTGAATAAAATGCTCCAGTCAATTTCTGCAAGGCCTGTGTAAAATCCGTTCCCTTTCCATCATAGGATTCGACGCCCACAACCTGTGCATTATACTCATCGGCAACGTCCCAGAAAAGATCCATATATTTTTGGCCATATGTTTCTTTTGGATATAAAATACCAATTTTTTTAAGGCCAAGTTCACCAAACAGGTAGGATCCAAGCGTTTGAACCTGCATCCGGGGGGTAATAAAATTGGAAAAAAGATAATCCCCATGCATTGAGAACTCTTCTTTTTGCGTAAGCGCAATCATGGGAATTCCAAGAGCCTGAGCTTTTGAACCAGCTTCCATAACCGGCAGCAAAGGCCCGATAATGGCAGCCACATTTTTTTGATACAGCCGATCAACTCCCTCAACCGCTTTTATCGGATCAGCACCTGTATCTTCAATAATAATCTTAAATTCTTGATTATATTGTTTTGATAGTTCCTTTACAGCCAGTTGAATTCCTGCCAGAGCCTGTTCTCCAAAAATGGCATATTTGCCTGATAAGGGCAGAAGACATCCTATGGTATCCCTTTTAAAAAGAGATTTTTTTATTATTTCAAGCAGATCAGATGCCTCATTAAAATATTGATGGTGTGGATATTGCAAAAGAAAGGTTTCTATAGCCTGTTTTGCCTTAAAATTATCGTCTTCAAGGACCAGGCGCCAACCCAGCCAATATTGAAGCAGCCCCTGGGGAAATACGATATTGGGTCTTAAACTGAATTGTTCAATATCCTGACTGGGTGTTTGCGTTAATAATGCTTCAATGACTGGAATCAGCTCATTTTTTTGGATTTCATCGGCCTGGAAAAAGGCTTGATTGTAAACAAACAAAGCATTTTGAAAATCTTTTTGAGCTGCAAATTTTCGCGCCTCCAAAAAAAGAATCTCAAATAAAGGGATCTTAGGTGTATTAATTTTTTCTTCGTCACCAGCAGTGTCTGGTTTGAGTATCGGTTCTGTTTCTATGGGTTTTTGTTCTGGAAGTTGTGTACAGGCGCAAATTACCATAATCAAAAGGCAAAACAGAAAAATACAATACTGTCGCATAATCGAAAGCTTGGGTTTCATTGATTTTACTTGTGTCATCCGTAAATTTTTGATCATCTCCATCCTATTTTGAGCAAGGACTATATGTAAATTTCAATCCTATGTCAAAAAATCTTTTATTTCCTGTTTGGCCTGATCAAATTGACTGGGCTTAAACGAATGGATATCGGTCTGTTTTCTAAACCATGTCATCTGTCTTTTGGCATACCGACGGGTGTCTCTTTTTAAGAGGTTCACAGCTTGTGGCCAGTCAATTTTATTTTGAATAAAAAGGCCCATCTGTTTATAACCAATGGACTGCATGGATTTTAAATCAAGCGAATACCCTTTTTTGACCAGATTTTTGACTTCTTCCAATAAGCCTTGCTCCAGCATAAGATCAACGCGCTGGTTAATCCGGTCATACAGTTTCTCTCTGTCGATATAAAGTCCGATTTTTAAATTTTGATACCGGTGTTCCTTAAAATTATGTTGTTTGTGCTGATCGGAAATTTTACTGCCAGTGGTTAAAAAAACTTCCAAAGCCCGGATCACGCGAAAGGTGTCATTCATGTGAATACGGGAAGCAGCCATTGGATCGTATTTTTGAAGCTGTTCATAAACATACTGGTTTCCTTTTTGTTCAATCTGAAGTGTCAACTGATTCAAGGTTTGTTCACAAACGGAATCAGACCGGAATAACCCGTTCAGCAAAGCTCGCACATAAAGTCCGGTACCGCCGGCAACAATGGGAACTTTATTTCGAGAACAGATATCTTCAATGGCCTGATCTGCCGATTTCATAAAAAGACCGGCATCAAATTCCTCATCTGGATTAAGAAAATCCAATAGATGATGGGGGGCCTGCTTTAATTGCTCAGCATCCGGTTTTGCGGTTCCAATGGTCAAATGCTTGTAAATCTGCATGGAATCTGCACTGATGATTTCACCATTAAAATGGGTGGCAACCTGAATTGCAAAGGCTGTTTTACCGATACCAGTGGGTCCTATGATGACAATGATTTTCTTCATTAGCAGTTTTTGAAATTATTTGATTATGGTTGACAACTCTTGTTTGCTGACTCTATAACATATTTATTTAAGATAGAAAACATATGCCACATTAAGATCATCTGATTCTGATAAAAGGATCAGGCTATTTTGTTGTGTTTTATCGGTCACAAGCCATATCGGCTTACAAGAACCAATTCAAGACACAATCCAAGCTGTGGTAAAACAGCTTCAAGGAGATTGATAAATGGCCCAAACAGATATTAAAATTGTAAGCTTTCTATGCAATTGGTGCAGCTATGGTGCTGCTGACCTTGCAGGGGTAAGCCGAATGGAATATCCACCAGATATAAGGGTTATTCGAATTCCGTGTTCCGGACGAATGAGTCCGAAATTCATCCTTTCCGCATTCCGGGAAGGGGCTGATGCCGTATGGGTATCTGGCTGACATCCGGGTGAATGTCATTACCTGGATGGTAATTATTATGCAAGAAGAAAATTTACCCTTATGGGTAATCTTTTGGAACAGATGGGAATTGAAAGAGACCGGTTGCACTTTTCATGGATTTCTTCTGCAGAAGCAACCAAGTTCGTTGATGTGGTCAAGGATATAACACAAAAGGTCCGGGCAATAGGCCCAAATAAAAAACTGGTTAAGGAATATACGTAAAGGCATTTTTCCTATGAACACTTGTACAAAAAAGATAAGGGAGATATCTGCTCAACTTCTTAAAAATAAGGAAGTTGAAAAGATTATCGGGTTCAGCCAGGGGACACTTCCCATGGCAACGCAGCCGATTATGATTTCCAAAGAAGCTGATATTGAAAAACTGATTTTCAATTCCAGATGTGCCATGAATCTGGCCAACTATCTGAAAGGTCAAAAAGGCAAAGTTGCTGTTATTGCCAAAGGATGTGATTCAAGAAATATTGTCACCCACATCGTTGAAAATCAGATAAAACGGGATCAACTCTATATTATTGGGATTCCATGCAGCGGAATGGTGGATAAACATAAAATTGCTGCCCGGTTTGAAGATGAAATCATCTCATTTTCGGAAGAAGGGAATAATTTGCTGGTCACCTCTTGTTTAAAAGAAGAAACAATTGATAAACAATCTGTTTTAAAAGACAATTGTAAATATTGTCAGCACAAAAATCCCGTTATCTATGATATTCTGGCAACTGACCTGGTTGATGAGCAGACACTGGATAATTTTTATCCGGATGTGGACTTTATTCAGAATCTGTCAACTGAAGACCGGTGGATCCACTTTCAAAAATTAACCGATACGTGTATCCGGTGTTATGCCTGCAGGAATGCCTGTCCCCTATGCTATTGTCCCACCTGCTTTGTAGATGAATCCAACCCCCAGTGGGTGGGAAAAGGACAAAACAAGACAGATGTGGATACCTTTCATTTTTTAAGAGCATTTCATTGTGCCGGTCGATGCACGGATTGTGGCGCATGTATTGAAGCCTGTCCCATGAATATCAATGTCAGGGATTATACAAGAAAGCTGAACAAAGATTGTTTTGAGCTTTTTGGATGGGAAACCGGGCTTGACATCAACAAACGTCCACCACTGGATACGTTTCGTCCTGATGATCCCAATGATTTTATCAAGTAGAAAAAGAGGGTAACCATGAATTTTATAACCATCGATAAAAAAGACTGGGCAAGTGGAATCAAACTCTCCCAGAAAACATATCAGTTGTTTGGTCCGGTTAAGCATCAAAACAAATTTTTGATTCAAAAACTTGAAGATGATCAGCTTCCTGAAATGGAATGTCAGAATACAATAATGTCTGTCAAATCAGTTCTATTTCCCCAGACTGAAAAAATGTTTGATTCAACTTTGAATGAAGCAGAAGAAAACCATCATATCCTCCAGCGTGCTTACTGCGATTATTCTTTACGGGCTGTTCTTGGAATACGGCCCTATGATGCCAAAGCCATTGAGCTGGTTAAGCTTAATTTCATTACTCAAGAATATGTGGATCCTTATTGGAAGGATGCCTATGATGCAACCACGTTTATTGGCCTTGCCATCAGCAAACCCGGACCCTGTGATTTTTCATCCTCAGCAGGATGTGGCCCTTTCAGTGAGACTGGATTGGATATACTGCTGGCTGATATGGATGACCATTATCTGGCAAAAATTCTGACTGAAAAAGGAGAGGCCTATGCTGTTGCATGCGGGTTCCAAAATTTTTCAGATGCCAAACAAGGTCAGGTGCTGTTTGATATTTTAAGGAAAGAAGCTGAAAAAAATATCGTTTCAACCATTGAAACCGATAAACTCAAAGAAAAAACCATTCTTGAGCTGCATGAAGCACCTTTCTGGGATGACCTGGCTTTTTCATGTATTAATTGCGGAACCTGCACCTATGTCTGCCCTACCTGCTGGTGCTTTGATATCCAGGATGAAACAAAAAACAAACACTCAATCCGGTATAGAAACTGGGATACCTGCATGGCTTCGTTGTTTACCCATCATTCCAGCGGGCATAACCCGAGAGCCACAAAAGTCCAGAGGGTCCGTCAGCGGTTCATGCACAAATTAAAATACTTTCTTGATAAATACGACCAGGGAATCATGTGTGTCGGATGCGGCAGGTGTGTCAAAAGCTGTCCAGTCAATATCGATATCCGTGAAGTGTGCAATATGATGAACGCATATGAGAAACAAGATTAGCGAACAAAGGAGGAACCATGGAAAATCCCTATATACCGTATCCAGTTCGCATTGATGATATAGAAATTGCAACTGAGGATAAATCCCTTAAGACATTTAAATTTGTTTTTCTCAATAAAGGGGATGAAGAAAAATTTTCTTATCAGGCCGGACAGTTTGCAGAATTATCAATTCCTGGTGTTGGAGAAATACCCATCGGGATTGCATCTTCCCCGGTTGAAAAAGGATTTGTTAAATTTACTGTATTTAGAACAGGAGTTGTTACCTCCTATCTTCATAATATGAAGGTTGGAGATATAATGGGAATCAGGGGTCCTTTGGGTAATTGGTATCCCTGGGACAAACTGGAAAATAAAAATGTTGTCATCATTGGTGGAGGATTTGCATTTACAACTTTAAGATCATCCATTGTATATATGCTTGAT
>JBDRPM010000179.1:0-5512 GCA_043827005.1 Pseudomonadota bacterium
ATCCAGATCAAATCCCGAATACCCTGGCCGGCAATATCGCCCTGATTCAACGGGGAAATCGAGATGGTATTCCCTTCTATTTTTATCAAAAAATTGCCCTCGTCCAGCAGGCCGGGGCCATTGGGGCCATTATTTACAACAGTGAGCCCGGCGATTTCGGCGGCACCCTGGTAACGCCTGAAGACTGGGTTCCGGTTGTTTCCATAAGTCAGGAAAACGGGGGTCTTTTGTTATCAAAGCTTCCAACTTCCGTAACCATAGTGAACCAGATGATTGAAACTGAATCTTTCTATGATTTTATGAGCGGCACATCCATGTCCGCAGGATTTGTCAGCGGCGCAGTTGGTCTGTTGCGTGCCCATGCCCCCCAAAAAAGTGGTGTCGACATCAAAAATATCCTGCTCAGCACAACCGATCCGATTGCCAGCGCACAAGGCAATTTAGTGTCCGGAGGCCAGTTAAATCTGTTTAAGGCCCTTTCCACCCTGCCCCTGCCCGGTGATTTGAATAAAGACTATACGTTACGCATTATAGACACTGTAACCGGGTTGAAAATACTATCCGGCCAGTCTGCCGACGGTATTTCCCAAGATTTCCCCCACTGGGACAGTGATGGCGACGGCAAAGCCGGATTGCCTGAATCCACGCAAGTACTGCAGAAAAGTCAATTCTAAAACAAGTGGCTGATTTTGGACAGCATTTTCCAGTCCACTGTATCAGGGCCTGACATCGGCATTTTTCTGCAAAGCAAAAGTGGCTTCATTAATGCTGATCCTGCCATCCTTATCCGTATCAACAATAAGATAAATTTGAGTTTCGGTAAGGCCTGTGGCAAGTTTTAATGCCATCATCGCATCCACAATGTCAATACCCCCGCTGCTATTTATATCTCCCAAAAGAAGATGATCAAGTTCTCCTGTGAGTGACATGCTGCCCAGAAGGTTGCCCTGGTCACTGTTGATGAGAAGTTCGGCCTTCTTGATTCCCAAAGATGACGGCAGACATTGCACACCAATCACACAGCTTGTTTGGGCCGGAATCATTCCATTCTTGCAGGGAGCATCTATGATTGTAAACGCTGCGGCATCCTGTCCGGCCAGGATGATATCACCAATAACCATTTGAATTTGCGTTTTGTTGAAGATAGTGATGGTTTGTATGGCACCTTTGTAGGGAACGTTTTCAAAATGATAAGCGCTCGGGCTGAGGATCTCCAGGGTATAAACAGTTGATGCTGTATTGTTTGCTTCATTTGTTTCCGCAATTTTATTATCTGCATCAATACTGAATGAAATCTGCGGGTTCCAGGACGTGTAGTTATAATATGCCAGGGATGCCGGAAAGGAAACCTGCGCTGTCTTTCCTGCCAGAATACTGGGGATCACCATGGTGCCGATAATATTTTCTTCTGCTTTAAAAAGGACATCAACATCAGTGGCATCCAAAATTCCATGGTTTATAATGGTGCCCACAACATGATAAGAACCATCGGGTTTTTGATCCAGGCGGCAATGATCTGCTTCCAGGTCAGGCTTGATAATGTTAAATTGAGCCGTGTTATTGGTTTCATCACTTTCAATGGTTGCGTTGTCAGGATCAACCACCGCATAAATCATATAGTCGGTAATATCTGCCGGAATCGTCCATGGCAGACTTGCCTCACCTGCTTCACCGGCTTTAAGGCTGGCGGGTGTAATCGCGATATTCCCGATCAGCACGCCTGAACTGGCCGGATCCCCTAAATAAAAGGAAACTGATGAATCAATGACAGACAGATCGCCCTGGTTCAATACTTTGGCGGTCAGGGTGATGTTATCTCCTGGTAAGGGGGAGACCATATCCATGCTGATACTGTCTGAAGGCATGAGCAGGTCAACGTCCAGCTCATAGGTCATATGAAACAATCCTGTTGCCTGGGTATCCATATCTTTTTTATTAAACACAAGGTGAAGCATCCCATCATTGTCAAACTGACCGCTGAACGCTTTTTCCATTTCAGGATCACTGGTCAGCCTTAAATCATTGCTCCATATGGAATGATCATTGTCATAAACAGCATAAAAAAGGTCTACGCCCTGGTCATCAGACTCCTGCCAGACAAGGACCAGGTGGCCGCTTGAATCTGAATAGAATTTAAAATCCGTCAAACCCGCTGATAGGATGTTACTTTTTATTGTCTCTAATTCATACGTATCCCAGGTGGTCAGTCGTACAAGGGTATCTCCCCTGAGCCAGACAAGCTCTGGACCACTTGCCGTGTAGATAACCTGGGAAGCGGTATCTGCAGTATTATCGCTGGTGACCCGCTTGGGTATGCCCCAACTTGATCCGTCAAACTCAAGATAGAAAATTTCCTGGTCACTGGCAGCAGGTTCAACCGCGCCTTGTGGTGCAACAAAAATTCCATCCATATCTTTTGTATAGGTCAGAATACCTTTCGTTCCATTGTAGGCAAATGAAAATTTAAAACTATTTTCAAGTGTGGTTGCAAGTGTGGCTATATTGGCAAACTCGGTTCCATTCCAACGGGTATAGTGGATACTGGTCGGTGCAGCAGAATTTCCGATCAGTCGGTTTTCTGAATTGCTCAACCAGACGAGCATCAGGCTGCCATCCGCCCCTCTTCTGAGCATGGGGTTGTAATCCATAAAGGTGTTGTCTGTCAGGGATACGGGTTCAGACCAGGCAGGCGTATCTGCGGCCGGATCATAGACAGAATAAACAATTTCAAGTTCAGGGACCATATCCGTAATTGCTTGGCCTTGAAAATTATCATTTTTTACACGCTGCCACGCACATATTGTTTTTCCATCACTGTCATATGCAATGGAAGGAGAAAAATCTGCTCTTGTATCATCAAAGATGGGCGCAGGTGACGTATAATTTGTTCCATTAAAAAAGGAATAATAAATTTCAGTCTCCTGGTGTACCGGGTCTTCAGGGTCAAGGTAAACATATGCAATGACTGCATTCCCGTTATACTCCGCAATGGCAGGATCCGAGTATGGGAAGACGTTTTCAATAATCTGGTAATTGCTTGTGGGGCCGGTACCGCCAATATCCAGGCTTGATCTGTTTGCAAATTCCACTGGCCTGTTATACTTGCCATATGCTAAAAATTCTCTGGATACGGGTGTCATCGTATATGAAGGGATATTTCGGGCCATGGATTGTGTCGTGGTTCCGGGATATACAAAGGGGTGGGTATATCCGGTGGTCCATTCCCATCCCATGATGGAAAATTTGATATCCGCAGTCAGCGAAGCTTCCAGTTTTTTGAAATAATCCGGGTCCGCCGGGACCTGCCAGAATATTTTGCCGGTTCCGCCACCCGTGACCTCGGCTTCAAGGTCTTCAATGATTTCAATGCTCATCCCCAGCCCAATACCGGCATTTGTTTCGATGTCTGCCCTGTTAAATCCGATTTCACCCGTTGCACTCATGACTTCAAGGGCCATTTCAGAACCAGTGGTAATGGTGCCTTTGATTTTTGCCCGGTCATTAAACCATCCGACAGCACCACCGATGAGCGGCAGATTGACTGCCCCTTCCAGAGCCGGAATAATGGTGACAGGGCCCACCTGTTTTTCAAGGGTCCCTTTGACACCGAGTATCAGGCTGGTTTCTTTCCACTCAAGCCCTTTATTGTCCTCGTATTTCAGGTTTCCTTTGGCCCCCAGTTTTATTTCGATTTCACCTCCGGCAGCCTTAAACCCGGATTTACCACCGGCTGCAATACTGCCGTTTCCATCTGTTTTTGCCTCCAGTTCAAAAAAAGCCTGGGTTCCCGGAATACCAAATACCCGGCCCCCGATGTAGGGAAACAATCCCCAGGCTTGCCACAGAATGGACCCGAGTTCATTTTCATCGACAAGGATTTCAATGGGTTCTTCCGGCCAATCCATATCCAGTTTATAAACAAGATGATTATTTTCTGTTTTAATTTCAAACCCGTTACCAAAATTAACAGACCAGTCCGGCATGGGAATGACAACAGGATTGAGGCTCTCTGGGTTAGACGCCACGCCTGAATAGTTTATGGCTGTAATTTTAAGGGTGTTTCCCGTGGGGCTGAGGCTGCCTTTAAAGTCAGACCCCATGTCAAAGCTATATGTTGCACCGGTTTGACCGGCACTGGTTTCATATTCGGTTCCGTTCACCTCAAATATGACCTTACCCGGAGCATCGCCCATCCAGTCAACCGATACAACATAGTCATTATTTGTTGACAGGCCCTCAATGAAAAAATTTCCATTAACCGTATCCACATTGGTAATGGCTGGTTTTTCACCAGGCTCTTTTCGCTTCATCCCGATATCCACTGTGACATATTGGGCCGTTGTCATGTCCACGGTTTTACTATAATTGTAATAAGCGTCCAACACACAATTTAAGGTGTAAACATCACCAGAATCCAGAACAATCGCATAAAAGCCGGTTTCATCTGTTGTCGAATCGCTGTTTCCTGCCTGGAGCGTTGCATTGGCTAAGGGCGCATTGGTATCATTGTCATAAACATGCCCTCGTATTTCAAAGCTTTTCCCTGGCGGCAGTGGCCCACCGCCTCCAGGTGGAATGGCGTCCTGGCAATTGCCTTCAGGCACAGTTGAAGAAAGGCCGCCTGTGGTCGAAAAATAGTATTTCCAGTTTCCACATTTATTTCCATTCCCATAAGACCCTTCTTCCTTGGTATAATATGGATAACTCTCGGATGACCAATAAAATTTCCAATACCCATTCATCTTTCCGTAGGCATAAGATCCTTCCTGGTCTAATATCTGCTGATTTTTATAGGTATAGCCGTAAAATGTATAGCTTCTGACGATCCATTTTTTGTATGGCCCGTCGAGTAGTCCATCTTTATAATTGGCATTTTCGATCATGTGGTAGTAGTCGTAGGTATTTTTCCACCTCTGATACGGTCCGTTCAGTACGCCATACCGGTAATTTGTGATCGCCTGCACCACCCCGGCAATTTGAGACCATTCCTTACTGAGTCCGTGCAATACGCCATTCTGGTAATTTCTTTCCCAGTGTTTCACATATCCATTAACACCAGGAACGTACCAGGCCTCATCCAGGCCATGCTGTACCCCATGGCTGTATTGAATTCTCTGGCTTATTGCACGATTAGGATATGGATACCATGAGGTTTTTGTCCCATGTATGACTTTTTCACCAGCCGCATTGAGATAATAAGTGTACTGAAGGTCAGTACTATTAAAGGTTAACAATTCAAACGCAAAACCAGGACTGCTCAACATCAAAATAAGGAATAGGAGAAGGGAAAATATCAGTTTGAGATGGAACGATTTGTTTTTGTTTTCAAGGGGGATGCTCATTTTATTTGTTACCTCAGCGTGTGAACCGGTAATTAGTGTTTGAACGAAAACTCATCCATCTGCTGCGTTGCTGCGCAAAGCTGAAATCCTCATGTACTACAGTACACTCCGGTTTCAGCTTTGCTTGCGCCTTGCATATGGACAAGTTTTCATCCAAACACGGGTTTTCG
>JBDRPM010000180.1:0-26708 GCA_043827005.1 Pseudomonadota bacterium
GGTGGCATTGGAAAGTCGTTCAAACTCCAGATTAGTGAAAACATTTGCAAATTTGCCATATCCGTACTGGGTCATGGGAGTCGGATCCAGTGCATCAAACCCTGTGGCCACAATAATGGAGCCCACATCAATGGTTTCAAAGGTATCAATCATATCATGGTTGACGGCTTTGGCCTCACAGGCATCCACACAAAGCTTGCATTCGCAGCAACCGCCACAGTCCAGACACCTGGAAGCTTCTTTTCTTGCTTCATCTTCGGTAAAATTTAAATCCACTTCATCAAAGCATGCTGCTCTGGTAATCGGGTCCAAATGGTTTGAAACGACCCGGGCAACCTTTTCAAGATTTTCTGGCATGGGTTTCCAGTCATCGCCCACATCAGCAGCATCTTTATGCTGTTTTTCATTGGTTTCAAGACTTTCACCCTGAATAAAACGATCAATGGCTGCCACAGCTTTGTGACCGGCTGCCACGGCTTCAACGACCGTTGCAGGGCCGGTGACTGCATCTCCTGCTGCAAAAACGTGGGCCAGGCTGGTTTGAAGGGTGTCAGGATTTACCTTAAACCGATTCTGGTTTGTCAATGCCAGGCCTGGTTCGCCACCTGACCATGATACATCAATTTTCTGGCCAATGGCAGGGATCATGGTGTCACAGGGCAGAATGAATTCAGACCCCTTTATTGGAACCGGCCGTCTTCGCCCGCTCTCATCGGCGGGGCCCAGTTCATTTTTGATGCATTCAAGCCCGGTCAGTCTGCCACCCTGGCTTTTGACATTTATAGGGGCTGTCAGGTATAGGATATTGATGTTTTCCTCTATGGCGCCTGTTATTTCATCTTCATAGGCCGGCATTTCCTGCTCAGACCTTCGATAGACCAATGTGACTGTTTCAGCACCCAGCCTTTTGACACTCCGGGCAGCATCTATGGCCACATTCCCACCGCCAATGACAACCACCTTATTACCCGGCAATCTTCTTGATCCCAGATTGATCTGACGCAGCAGGGTCACTGCATCAATAATGCCCTGCACATTTTCCTGGCCGGGAATCGGCATCTGAATCGATTCATGGGCACCAATGCCCAGAAAAACAGCAGAAAATCCCTCCTTTTCCAAACTTTTCAGTGTCAGATCCGGACCGAAACGGACACCTGTTTTGACTTGAATGCCATGGGCGAGAAGATAATTGATTTCATTGTCCAGAATCTGTATCGGCAGCCGGTAATCCGGAATACCAACACGAAGCATACCCCCCAGATGATCCAGGGCTTCAAAAATGGTGACCTGATAGCCTTTGCGCCGTAAATAGTAGGCTGCGGTCAGTCCGGCCGGACCTGAACCCACTACAGCAATCTTCTCAGGTTTATCCTGGATATCCGGGATGGGCAGGCTTTCAAACGCAACCTGATCTGCGACAAATCGTTTTAAATTCCTTATGGCCAGCGGTGTATCCACATCTGCTCTCCGGCAGGCAGTCTCACACGGTGCAGGGCAGACCCGTCCCAGGGTGCCGGGCAGGGGGATTTTCTCCATAATCAGCTTGATGGCTTCCGGATATTTGCCCATTTTAATCAGGGCCACATATCCTTGCACATTGGTTCCGGCCGGACAGGTTTGAACACAGGGGGCCCGATCATATTTATCAATGCAATAGGTTATGGGTACGGCCTGGGGAAAGGGACGATATATGGCTTTTCTCAGCTTGGTTCCCACATCCCACTCATTGGGTGTGCTGATAGGACAGACCTTTTCACACTCTCCACATCCTGTGCAATTGGTTTCCACGTAGCGGGCTTTTTTGCGGACGGTTACTTTAAAATTTCCGATAAAACCGCTGATATCTACTATTTCGCTGTTGGACATAAGATTGATATTGGGTTCCTGGGCCACAGACACCATTTTGGGCGTGCCGATGCAGGCTGCACAATCCAGAGTGGGAAAGGTTTTGTCATATTGAAGCATATGTCCGCCAATAGTGGGCTCTCTTTCCACCAGATAGGCTTTGAATCCGGATTTTGCAATATCAAGAGACGCCTGCATGCCTGCAATTCCTCCACCAACCACAAGCGTATTGGTACAAACCGGAAAAGTGGCTGGAAACAGATCCTTCTGGCGGCTCACACGGATAACCCCGGCACATGCCAGTATTTTAGCTTTTTGAGTTGCCAGATCTTCATCTTCAGTGACCCAGGAGACCTGTTCGCGTACGCTGACCATATGAAATGCCCGATACGGATTCAAACCGCCCCGCTGACAGGCTGCCCTGAAGGTTTTTTCGTGCATTCTGGGAGAACAGGATGCTACAACCACACGGGTCAGGTTGTATTCTTGGATATCTGTTTCAATAAGTTCCTGGCCCGGATCAGAGCACATAAACAAATAATCACGAGAAATGCACACATTGGGCAATGTGGCCACATATTCAGCGACTTCTTTTACCCGGACGCGATACGAAATATTGATACCGCAGTGACAAATATAGAATCCGATTCGTTCGCCCATGACAGGCCTCCTGATCAAAATTTCTGGTTCATTTATACCTTAAAAATATTTATTATACGGTCATCTTTAATCTCAAATCCTTGCTCACCGAAAGATTTAAATCATATCCAAGTTTTTCGGTCGGCAAGCCCAGGGCCGTTCCCAGCAGTTGGGGCAAATATAAAATTGACATGTGTAAATCTTCTTTGGCCATGTTGCAGGCTTTTTCCTGATATGCTTCCAGATTCATCTGGCACATGGGGCACACGGTCACGATGGCATCCGCACCTTTAGCGGCCCGCAGAATATCGGCCACGTATTTGATGGCTATGTCACTTTTTGTTGCCATTTGCGATGCACCGCAACACTTAGAACCCATGTCCCATTGATGCACTTTGGCTCCAACCGCACTCAACAAAGGCTCCATGCTGACGGGAACTTCAGGGTCATCAAAAACAGGGTATGGCCGAAGACATTGACACCCGTAATATGGCGCAATAGTGAGCATATCCAGAGAATGTCTGGTTTTTGCCCGGATTGTATCCGGGTGAATATCTTTGGATAATACTTCCAGCAGGTGTTTGACTTTAATATGCTTAGTCAAACGAAGATCTTCGGCGTTTAAAACTGTATTCAGTCTGGTCAATAAAGCAGGGTCCTGTTTTATTTTTTCTTCAACTTTCTTCAAGTTAAGATAGCAGGAGCTGCAGGGGACCAGTACCTGGTCACCGTTATCCATTTTTTCTGCAATTGCCAGAACGCGGGCGGGCAGTGACAATGACAATAGATAGCTGACCGATTCTGCTGCAGTGGCACCGCAGCAGGTCCAGTCAGATATTTCAGTATAAGAAATATCCAGTAAATTGAGCAAAGCACGGGTTGACATGTCATATTCTTGGGCGGTTCCTTCAAGTGAACAGCCTGGATAATAAAGATAATTCATAGTTTATCCTCTACTTCTTTAACCTTGCAGAATAAGACGTCCAAAACCCTGTTTCCTTTAAATGTATTCTTGAATGACAGCTTGCCTTTAGACATCAGTTTCATTCCCAGGGGCGCATATTTCAAAGGGGTTAGCGGGTTTTTGGTTGAAATCATATAATTGGTCATGAGTTCCACTTCATTGACCCGGCCATGGCGACGGACACTTTTGACAAAGTATTTGTAAAAGTCCATGCTGCTCTTGTGTTGTTTTTCAACCCGTTTTGCAGTGATTTCTTTGAGCGCAGCCATGGCCTGGGTCAGGGGCAGGCCCCGGGGGCAGCGAAGCGTGCAATAATAACAGGACGCACAGTAAATAAAGGTTTTGCTGTTTAACACCTCTTCTTGCAAACCAAGCTGAACCAGTCGCCATGTGTAACGAGGGGAATTTTCCATAAAAGGCACTGCCAGGCATGAACTGGAACAGGTTCCACACTGGATACAGGGTTGAACCATTGTTTGAACCTCTTTGAAAAGAAGGTCCTGCGTCGGGTTTAAATTTTCCATAGGATATCATCCATATAAGCGTTATCGTCAAAAAAATATTGGCTGTTGTTTAATCTTTTTTCTAATGCATTATTCATCATGACGGATGCTCCGTGACAGTGTAGCCTTTATCAGATCAAGTATTTCTGATGCTTCAGGCGGTTTGTGGAAAAAAGCTTCAGGATTGTCAATCTCCTGGCCCAGCCGGATCCCTTTTGTTTTCTGGTAAAGGCTAAAGGTCTGCTGATCAATGCTGGAAACCATGATCACCGGGATATGGCTTAATTTTTTATCCTGTTTAAGGTATTGATACATTTTCATGCCCCCATTGTCCGGCATGGGGACATCAATAATAATAAATACCGGCTGCTGTGTTTTTAGTTTCTCAATGCCCTCATCCCCGTTTTTAGCAACAATGGGTGCAAATCCGCCGGTCTTAAGCAGTGCTGAAAAGAAAATGCGCATATCTGGGTCATCATCCACAACCAGGATCCTTGGCTTTATTTTTTTTTTGCTCAATTGACACCCCTTTTATGCTACAGAATACATATCAATCTGAGGGTTTCAGTAACCACACACTGCCTGGACAATGCAGAAACTGTGCCAGCTTGTCCAATATGATAAATTGTGTTTATATTACAGGATGTTACGGAAAAAGGTAGTTTTAGCGCAGAAATGAAAACCGTTTAAACTGTTGCATTTATTTGCAACGTATGTTTTGAATTAATTATTTAAATACTTGAAAATATGTATATTTTGTCTGATTGATGCATCAATTTTTTTTTGCAACAAACGTTGCAGCAGCGGATCAGGAAGGGTGGATATCAAGATTTTTCATCTTTCGCCACAGGGTGGTGCGGTCCATACCAAGAGCCACGGCTGTTTTTGTTTTATGCCAGTTGTTTTGCTGCAGTTTTTCCAGGATAATTTCACGTTCACGTATGTCTTGGCCTTGGATAGAAAGACTGCCGGCCTTTTCCTCTCTGGATGTCTCATCAAATTTTTTTAAAAATCGGTTCTGTAGAGAAAGGGGAAGATGCTCAGGTTCAATCATATTTCCCTGGCAAACAATGAGACAATGCTCGAGGATATTTTGAAGTTCCCTTATATTTCCCGGGTAGTCGTAATTCAATAACAGGTTCATAACCTGTTTTGAAATTCCGGGAGGGGGAATGGCCATGGCGCTGCAAAGCTTTCTGATAAAATGGCGGATAATCAAAGGAATATCATCTTGCCTTTTTTTCAGCGCCGGAAGTTCAAACCGCATGACATTGAGTCTATAAAAAAGATCCTGCCTGAATTTTCGGGCTTCAACCAGTTGTTCCAGGCCAAGGTTTGTGGCCGAGATAATGCGCACATCCACTTTGATTGTTTTCTGACTACCCAAAGGATAAAATTCCTTATCCTCCAGTACGCGTAATAATTTTGCCTGAAGCGTCAGAGGCAGGTCCCCGATCTCATCTAAAAAAATAGTTCCCTTGTCTGCCTCCTGGAAACGACCGGGTTTATCTGCTGACGCCCCGGTGAAGGCCCCTTTGCTGTACCCGAACAATTCTGATTCCAGCAGGTTTTCAGGAAGGGCCGCGCAATTGACCATGACCAGCGGTTGATCCCTCCTGGGGCTGGCCGAATGGATGATTCTTGTCAAAAGGTCTTTACCCGTACCGGTTGCCCCTTCTATAAGAATCGTCGCATCGGTTTTGGCCACAACCTCCGCTGTTTTAAAAATTTTAAGCATCATGGGATCTTTGCCGATCATGCTGTGAAACGCATACTGGTTGTTCAGCACCTGATTGAACTGATGGGACAAGGTCAGATCCTGTATGGTGGCAATGCATCCGATGATCCTGCCCTGGTCGCTGTGCAGGGGAATATAATCCGCCTTTACAGGCACGACTTCTCCCTGGGGTGTTATTATCCTGGATTCTTTGTTAGACCTTGGTTCTCCAAGCAGCATAGATGCCTTTAAAAGCTCCGGGTCTTTGCTTTTTTTATCTCCAAACACCACAGTACAGGTCCGTCCCAAAACCTGACGGCGGCGATACCCGGAAATAACCTCGGCAGCGGTATTAAAAAATGTGATATATCCGCCGCGATTCACTGTAAATATACCGATATCCAGGTTATCCAAAATGGTTTTAAGACTGCGTTCCTTAAGATTCACCCGGTTGATCAAATCAGCCAGGGCAGCATGGTCCTGAAGTACGGTGAGACATCCTGTGGTTCGTTTGTCAGCCCCATAAAGCGGTGCAGACAAACGGGTAATCAGATGCTTGGAATCTTTGGAATCTGTAATTTCAATACACGAATCGTCATCATCCAGGCTTTTATCTGTATGAAACGGGCACCTGGAATGACAATGAATGTCTGGAAACACTGTTTTGCAGTCCTTTCCCAGCACGTCTGCTTCCTTTAGCCCCATCATGGTTTGGACACTTAAGTTGAACGAAGTAATCTGCCGGTTATCATCAATGGTAAATGCCCCGATATTGATTCGATCCAGTAACTCCATCCACTGATCACACAGGACCACCTGCTCTCTTAAGTCTTTAAAATAACAGATCATTCCTGTTTTTTTACCTTTGTCTGTCAAAAGTGTGGCCGAAATCTGAACCGGGATGGAATTGCCGCTTTTGTCAAGGATCTTTGTTTCGAAAAATGATATTCGGTTTTCCCAGGCATGTTGATCATCCAAAAGTTCCCGGTCAAATAGTTCTTTTTGAGAGGCAGGAAAAATCTGGCTCAGGCTCAGGTGATGCACCACTTCTTTTTTTTCAAGTCCCAACATTCTGGCCATGGCGGTGTTCAAGGATATAATGGTTTCATTTTCATCACATGCCAGAGCACCATCGATGGCCGCTTGGATCAGGTCTTTTTGAAAAGACGATGGCAACACAACCTGTTGAACTGTTTGATTCTTCTTTGCAATTTTGTGTCTTTCATTTTGCTGGCGCGATAGATAACGGTTCTGGGCACGTTTTAATGCGATAAAGAGCACGTCATCACTCAATGGCTTTGTAATGTAATCAGAGGCGTCCAGTTCCAGCGCCCGGGTCGCCTGTTTGATTTCTCCAAAAGCGGTTAATACGATTACTTCGATATCCGGCTGCTTGTTTTTTAATGCCTCCAGAACCTGGAGACCATCCATTTTCGGCATCCGGATATCGGTGAGCACAATCTGCGGACAAAATTGTGAGCACAGATGTAAGCCTTCCATTCCGTCACTTGCGGTTGCCACTTCATAACCTGCATCTGCAAGCACAATAGCAACAACTTGACGAATATCTTCTTCATCGTCAATGACAACAATTTTCCAATCAATCGAATGATTCATGCAAACTTACTCCGGCTATGCAGGCAAATGGAGCATAAAAACCGTATTGCCCGGTTCGCTGTTTACCGTCACCGTTCCCTTGTGATGCTCTATAATCCCAAAAACAGTTGACAGCCCCAGCCCGACACCATATCCTTCTTTTTTAGTTGTGAAAAAAGGCTCAAAAATGTGAGACACATCTTCTTTTTGAATACCAAGCCCTGTGTCCTTTACCGAGATTGTCATTTTTTTTTCATCCTTCATATGGGTGCAGGCCAATGTGAGCGTCCCGCCGTCCGGCATGGCATCGACAGCATTAAAAATCAAATTGATGATGCATTGCTGCAACTGGTTTGCATCACCATTGATCAAAGGAAGGGTTTCACTGATTTGGGAAACCAGACGGATATTGCTCAATTCCAGTTTGTGCCGGCTGAGCAGGATGCATTTATTCAATAGACCCTTCATATCCACCTGTCCGAAAGCAGGGTCTGATTTTCTGGAAAATGTCAAAAGACTGGAAACAATATTTGAGCACCGTTCTGTCTCCTTTTCCACAAGGTCAAGATACCGTTGGAATTTTTCAATGGATTCCAAGCTTGGCACACCCCGTTCCAATACACGTATCATAAGCCGTACATAGTTGAGCACGCCAAATAAAGGATTGTTGATTTCATGAACCACACTGGCCGAGAGCCTGCCAAGGGACATCATCTTATCTTGATGGAGAATACTTGCCTGATCAGCAAGTTCCCTTTCCAGCGTTCGCAGTTTTCGCAAATCCCTGAAAAAGCAGACCCACCCTTTTTCAACATCCTTCTCCCACAGAGTCACTGCAGACACCTGGACCGGGACTGCTTCTCCTGATTTTCCAATCAATTTTGTTTCATAAAGAAAAAGTCTGTTTTCCCCTCCAAACTCCGGGGTAACCATTTTTTTTTTCAGTATTTTGTCTTCATTGTCAGCAAACAAATCAGAAAAGACAAATTGATTTACAACCTCATTACTATCATACCCCAGGATCTTTTCCATACTCCGGTTAAATGTTATCACCAGGCCTTGGTCATCACATGCCAATATACCGTCCATGGAATTTTCAATCAGGTTTTTCTGGAAAGAATAAGTTTTAATCAATTCTTTGGCTGTTTTTTCGGTCTCCTGTTCCAGAAACCATGTATACTCCATCAGGGCTTTTCTTGATGTATATCTTTGTTTCGCCCTTTTTAATGCAACCAGAAGTCCATCCTGATCAATGGGTTTGACGATGAAATCAGACGCATCCAGTTGAAGCGCCTGAACCGCCAGTGACATTTCTCCAAACGCCGTGACAACAATAACTTCAATATCCGGATATTTTTCTTTGATGGTTTTAAGCACTTGAATGCCATCCATACCGGGCATACGGATGTCTGTCATAACAAGCTGGGGGCAGGCACTTTTACATAAAGACAATCCCTGTTCACCATTTTCCGCTGTTAAAACCGAAAAACCGGCGTCTTCAAGCACAATGGACGTCACATCCCGGATATCTTCCTCATCATCGATTAAAACAATTTTCCAGTGAATGGTATTCTCCATAATTCTTTTTAATGTTTCCTGAATATGCGTTGAACAGTGTTGACCATATTTTCAATAAGCCTATCCATAGCGTTTAATACAGCTTCTCATACAATGTCAACAAATTCCCCATGTCTGGCTTGCTTTGCATCAATCGGTAAACGATTTTTTAAGCCATCTTTTCGAGAAACAATTAATAAATAATATAATTACAAGCGGTTGTGTTTTTAAAACCTGTGGTATGGCAATAGTTTAGCCATCAAATTTTCCACTCCAATATTGAAAATAAAGTTATGACCTTACAAATTTCAAAAGCGCTTCATAATCATCTGCTTTTTTCAGTACTTCAATATGCATGGCACGAACCGCTCCTGTTTGTTAAAAATACCCTGACAAGCCGCAGCAATTTTTGGAAACCGCAACTGGATCATAGAAGATCTGCTAAAGGGAATCGGCTCATGGATTCGGCGCTGGGTCAAGCCGGGTAATGATGTTTCCCGTGCAGGAGGCATCATAGCCTGGAAGACAGTTTAATTCGTTCCGGAATGTACTTTTCTGAAGGGTATCCAGGGCCATTCCAACCCCGGCATGGGTGAGAAAATCCTGGGGGATGACAAGATCGCACCTTACGGTTGTGATGGGAACAAAATCAAGGTTAAATGCATCGGCCACGGACCGGAGCCCAAGGGCGGCATCGCAGGTGCCGTAAAGAACTCTCTGGGCACCCTGGGAATGACTGGCAACAAGATCATCGTACCCTGTGACCGCTGAAAAGGGGATGTTTTCACGGCAGAGGCAATCATCCAGAAGGCTTCTTAATGCAGCGCCCTTTTCCCGGTTGGCAAGCCGGATCTTCTTTCTGGCAAGGTCGCAGGGCTTTTGGATATTAAAGGGATTTTTTCTTGTCACCATCAATCCTTCTTCAAAGATAGCGAAGGCCACTATCAGACCTTTGAAACCTTTAAGGAGCTGACGGGCTAATTCCTGGTTTCCGTCCATGTCACCGGTATCGTGCATATGGATCCCTGCAATGTGGGCACGACCGTGATCCAATTGGGTCAAGGCTGTTTGACTGGAGGCAAATCTGCAGTGAAGACCGGCCTCGGTCTTATTTTTCAGAACATATTGCCTCAGGAGTGAGAAGGCCGGATCACAGCCCAAAAGCAGGGCTGTATTCTCTATCTGTTCATGGGATTTGAGCAGGGTTGCCGTTTCATGGCCGGGCTCCAGAAGGCCGTCGGCAGCTCTCATTTCTTCGGTGATGGAATTGGCTCCGGAAAGGGGGTAGGCATAGAGTTTATTGCGTATCTTGGCAATACTCACTCTGGGGCCGGCCTGATCCTGACGATCAACCATGACAACAGGATGGGTGTCCTGCCGGTTTTCCAAAAAAATATCTTCCACACGGCAGCCGAGAATCCTTGCCAGACGGAGGGCCACCGCAGTATTGGGCAGATAACGGCCTGTTTCCACATCATAGACGGCCTGCCGTTGAATGCCCACAAGATCGGCCAGTTGAGCCTGTGTAATCTTTTTCTTAATCCGGAGCTCTTTTAACCTGCAGATGAGGTCTGGCTCATGAAGGGTGGTCATATTTTTTCCTGTACCGGGTCATGGTCGTATAATAACACACAGTTTTAAATTTTTAATCGTTTTCCCGTTGGATAAACAGAATATAGCACAAGATAAAAATAAAAAAAATGTAATTTATAAATAACGCTTGACGTGTATAAATATTATCTTTAAATTCTAAAAATGTTTAAACAGACCATTGGCATAATGAAATGAAAAGGATAATAATATGAAAAAAACAGGACTACTTTATCTTTTAATGGCCTTGCTTTATTTGGGACTTGCTTCCTTTGCCTTTGCAGGGTCAAAGGAAATCACCGTATCCGCAGCCATGAGCCTTAAAAATGCGTTTGAAGAAATCGGCAAGCTTTATGAATCCAGAACCGGCACAACCTGTGTGCTGAATTTTGCGGCCACTGGCGATCTACTCAAGCAGATTGCCGGAGGAGCACCCGTGGACATATTTGCCTCTGCGGCAAAAAAGGATATGGATGAGGCAGACAGGCAGGAACTGACGAAGGCCGGCACCCGAGTTGATTTCGCATTGAACTCCGTGGTTCTGGTTGTTCCGGCCGGGGCCGGGATAAGCCTTGATTCATTTAAAGGACTCAATTCAGCACAAGTGAAAAAGATTGCCGTGGGAAATCCAAAGAGCGTTCCTGCAGGACGTTATGCACAAGAGGTGTTTAATTATTACAATATCCTGGACGTCCTAAAAGACAAATTCATCTACACTGAAAATGTGCGGCAGGTGTTGGATTATGTTGCCAGGGGCGAGGTGGATGCAGGGGTGGTCTATGCCACTGATGCCGTTGTCCGGTCAAAGGAGGTGAAGGTTGTGGTGACTGCTCCTGAAATCAGCCATCAGCCGGTTGTTTACCCCATTGCCATAGTCAGGGGAACCAAACATGAGCCCGAGGCAAAGTCTTTCATTGGTATGGTATTGTCCGACAAAGGCCGGGCTGTCCTGCAGAAACACGGTTTTAAAACCAAGCCATAGGCCCTGTTCATGGATGCATCAGTTCTTTTTAGCGTGCGCCTTTCCCTGAAGGTGGCGTGCCTGTCAACACTCCTGATCGTGGTGACCGGGATACCCATGGCATATATTCTGGCCAGAAAAGAGTTCAGAGGCCGGGAGGTGCTGGATATGCTGTTCACACTGCCCCTGGTGCTTCCGCCCACAGTCACGGGTTATTATCTGATTCTGGTTTTTGGCAGAAATGGACTCGTTGGCCATATAGTCTATGAATGGACCGGATGGACGATCATGTTCACATGGTATGCGGCCGTTCTTGCCTCCTATGTGGTTGCCCTGCCCCTCATGATCAAGACAGCCAGGGCGGCCCTTGAGTCTGTTGATAAAAATCTTGTCAATGCCGCCTACACCCTTGGTCATTCTGAGATCAACACGGCCTTGACGGTGATCCTTCCTCTGGCACGCAGGGGCATCATAGCCGGGGCTGTGCTTTCCTTTGCCCGCTCCATGGGAGAATTCGGAGCCACCCTGATGCTGGCCGGAAACCTGCCGGGCAGAACCGAGACCATGCCCATTGCCATTTACAGCCTGTCCAACAGCGGAGAATGGACCAAGGCCCATGGGCTGGTGATGCTGATGACCCTGATTTCGGGTCTTTTTCTTTATTTTGCCAATAAATACGCCAAAAGGACAATCTGATGGGTCTTTATGTCAATCTCAAAAAAAAGATCAATGGATTTTCTTTAGATATTGAATGGGAGATCGGCAATGAATCGGCTGTCCTCTTCGGGTTTTCCGGGGCAGGGAAATCCTTGACCCTCCAGTCGATTGCAGGACTTATAAAACCGGATTCAGGAATTATCCGCCTGGACGATACCCTTTATTTTGACTCCTTGTCCAGAACAGATCTGCCCCCCCAGAAAAGACAGTTCGGCTATGTTTTTCAGGATCTGGCCCTTTTCCCTCACATGACGGTATTACAGAACATTCTATACGGGGCGCCTCTTCTTTCCGGAAAAGAAAAGCTTGACCGGGCCGGGGACTTGATCCGCTCCTTTAGACTCACCGGACTTGAGAAACGATTTCCCTCGGAAATATCAGGGGGGCAAAAACAGCGTGTGGCCTTTGCACGGGCCCTTATCCGGCGGCCCAGGGTGCTGTTGCTGGATGAGCCCTTTTCCGCCCTTGATCGTCCTCTCCGTGTTGAGATGAGAAATTTTTTAAAAGAGGTGAAAGAAACTTTCAATATCCCTGCCATTCTTGTGACCCATGATTTTGAGGAGGCAACTGCTGTCTCGGATCAAATGATCATTTACGAGCATGGCAGAATCGCGCAGAACGGCTCCCCTGCACAGCTTAAAATCGCACCAGCCAACGGATATGTGTCCTGCCTGATTCCGGACTAATCAATAACCAGATCTGCCACATGGCAGTTATATGAAAGAACCTGGAAAACCACTGCGTTTCTTTCATGCCTTGTTCTGCCCGACAGGCATGGCTGTTAGCGGTATTGAAAATCCCTGGGCGTCATACAATTGTTTGATTTTCAGCAGATCGTGTTCAAGGGTGTCGCCCGGATCAATTCTGCCCAGCCAGCGGGTTTTTTTGTTTTGATTGTCAAGATACCAGCAGATGATAGGAACCTGGGCCCCTTTGGCAATATACCAGAATCCGGTTCGTATGGTGGTCACTTTTTTTCTGGTGCCTTCTGGCACCAGTGCCAGAATCAGTTTATCCCGGTTGTTAAACTCCTGAACTGCATTTTCCACAAAGCCCTGGGTCTTGTCCCGGTTGACCGGCATGCCCCCCAGGCTTTTGAGGAGAATCGACATGGGGAAAAAGAACCAGTCTGATTTGATCAGAAGCCGGGCGTTTACCCTGGCAAGCTTGATATAGGCCAGAGCCCGGACCGTATCCATGTTTGCTGTATGGGGAAAACCAATGACTACACATCTGTCTGTCCAGTAGTCCGGCAACGGGTCATACGCCCATCCCATAAATTTATATACTAACCAGCCAATAAAGCTCAAAATGGATTGCATATGCTGTTGTCCTCTGGAAAACAAAAATCTGTGTATTTACATTCCTTAATTTGTCTATATAATATCCCACAAGGTTTTGGAAAAGAACAGCGTTATTCAAAAAAGAACAGGAAATAATGATAAAAAAAGATATTTTTGATAAAGACGTTAAGGCTCAGTTCAAGGCATCTGCCAAAGACAGGATCCATCGGTTCATGATGGCAGACAAGACCATTAAGGGCGCCATTATCCATTCCACGCGGATGATCAGGGAAATGCAGGCCAATCATAATCTTGGGCCTCTTGAAACCTTGGTGCTGGGTCAGGCTTATATTGCGGCTGGTTTGCTGTGTTCAACTCTCAAAGAGAACAGCGAGCGGGTGAGTATCCAGATCCAGTGTTCAGGGCCCATCAAGGGACTGGATGTTGAATCCAATTTTTTTGGCGAGGTCAGAGGGTATCTTAAAACCAATGAAATCCAGGTGGAAAATCCAGACAGGATTAAATATCTGTCAACGTTATATGGGGCAGGTTTTTTGACGGTGACCAGATATGTTGAAAGCGCATCCAGGCCCTATTCAGGCCAGGTGGCGCTTGAATACGGGTCTGTTGCAGAGGATCTGGCCAATTATTTTCTGGTTTCCGAACAGATTCCAACCGGATTTAAGCTCAGCCTTTTTTTTGATGACACTCAGACCTTGCAAGGGGCAGGGGGGATTTTTCTTCAGGCCCTTCCGGGAGCAGACCCTCAAAAAGTGGTCAGGGCCGAGCAGATGATCCAGGCCATTGATTCTTTGGGGCAGATGTTTGCCAATGGAATGGAACCTGAACAGGTGATTAAAGAATCTTTTCCTGATCTTGACCCGGTTTTTTCTACCAGCCGCCGGGTCGAGTTCTTTTGCCGGTGTTCAAAAGAGAAGATGGAAAAGTATATAAAGACATTGCCAAAAGCTGAGCGAAAGGAGCTGATGACAAATGGCCCGTTTCCTCTGGAAGTCTGTTGCCATCACTGTAACTCTTTTTATTATTTTGATCAGGATGATTTAAGGGGGCTGGATAAATAAGGAGATGATATGCATAAATTATTGAAAGACAGTCCTGGAGAAAAAATTATGCTCCTGGGAAATGAAGCCATTGCAAGGGGTGCCATTGAAGCAGGGGTTGCCTTTGCCACTACCTATCCGGGAACGCCTTCTTCCGAGATATCACTCAATCTGTTTCAGATGTCCAAAGAATCAGATTTTTATTTTGAATACAGTACCAATGAAAAAGTGGCCCTTGAGGTTGCTGCTGCTGCTGCCAACAGCGGACTTCGGACCTTTTGCATGATGAAGCATGTGGGATTGAATGTAGCAGCTGACCCGTTGATGACACTTGCTTACGTCGGGGTAACCGGGGGAATGGTGATCCTGACGGCAGATGATCCGGCCATGTTCTCCAGCCAGAATGAGCAGGATAACCGGTATTATGCAAAATTCGGTAATCTGCCCATGCTTGAGCCTTCTTCTGTGGTTGAAGCCAAAGAGATGATCAAGTATGCGTTTGAACTTTCCGAAGAACTCAAACAACCGGTTTTGTTCAGAACCACCACCCGGATCAACCATTCCAATGCTTTTGTGACATTCGGAAAGATTTTACCGGCAAAAACCCTGGGTCGTTTTATTCGTGAGCCGCTGCGGTGTGTTACGGTTCCTGCGGTTTCCAGGCAATTGCATGTCAAGGTGTTGGAAAAAATGGACAGAGCCGGAACCATTGGCGAAAGTTCTAAATTTAATACCATCACAGGCAATGGAAAATATGGCGTGATTACCAGTGGCGTAAGTTTTCACTATGTTGTGGATGCGGTTAATGATCTTGGGATAGCCGATCAAACCAGGATATTGCGTATCGGGTTTACCCACCCCTTACCGGAAAAGATAATCAAAGATTTTTTCATTGGCTGTGAGCGGGTGCTGGTGGTGGAAGAAGGAGAGCCGTTTTTAGAAGAAGCGGTCAAGGCTTTTGCCCAGGAAGCCTGTGTCATCATTCCCATCAAGGGGAAAGCAAAAGAGCTGTTTTCAAGGCTGTATGAATATGATCCTGCCATGGTCAGAGAGAAAATGGCGCAATACTTTTCAATTGCCTATACCCCAAAAGAAAAACTGGATCTGACAGATCTGCCCCAAATTCCCAAACGATTGCCCAACCTGTGTTCCGGGTGTTCACATCGGGCGACCTTTTATGAAGTTCAAAAAGCAGCAAAAGATCTGGATGTTATTTTTCCCACTGATATCGGCTGCTATACCCTTGGGTTCATGCCGCCGTTAAGCAGTGGCGATTTTGTGATCTGCATGGGGTCTTCGGTCAGCACCTCCTGCGGGTTCAGCAAAGCCACAGACCAGAAAGTGGTCTCTTTTATCGGGGATTCCACTTTTTTCCATTCCGGGATCACAGGGCTGATAAATGCCGTGTTCAACAACCATAATTTTACCTTGTTTATTCTTGAAAATGACACCACGGCCATGACCGGGCATCAGCCCCATCCGGGTGTGGATATGGAGCGGTTCGGCGTTGCAGGCAACGGCCGGGTGGACATTGAAACCCTGGTCCGGGCCATTGGTGTAAAACATCTTTCCATTATCAAGCCGTTTAAGGTTCAAAAGAGTATTGAAATCATTAAAGAAGCCATTGCTTTTAAGGGGGTGTCGGTTGTGATTTCCCGTCAGCCCTGCGCCCTGTATGCGAAAAATCTCAAACTATTGAAACCACGGCCTTTTGAAGTGACTGACCGGTGTAAAGATCATAAAGATTGTATCAGCGGGATTGCCTGTCAGTCTTTTTATATTGAAGAGGGCCGGGTTAAGATCAATGCAGATACCTGTGTGGGGTGTGCGCTTTGTGCCCAGATCTGTCCTGAAAATGCGATCACACCACTGAAAAAATAATATTTGCAAGAGTAAAGGATAACCAATCTAATGGAAACAACCAGATTAATTATTGTAGCAGTGGGCGGTCAGGGGAATCTTTTGGCCTCCAAGATCCTGGGTGAAGCCGCTTTGATTTCAGGGGTGAAAGTACGGATGAGTGAAATTCACGGCATGGCCCAGCGAGGGGGGATTGTTGAATCTGCTATTGTTTTTGGAGAAGCAACCAGTTCCATTATTTCCAATTCAGAAGCCGATATTCTGATCGGATTTGAACCGGTTGAAACATTGAGAGCCTTGAACCGATGCGGCAAACACACACAGGTGATTACCAATACCGCTATCCTGCCACCGTTTACCGTGGCCATTGGTGAAGGGGTGTATCCAAAAGTGGAGGATGTGAAAAAACTGATCAAAGCCAAATGCGCCAGCCTTGTGGCAGTAGATGCCATGGCCCTGGCCAAAAAAGCCGGAAGCCCCATGAGTGTGAATATCGTTCTGTTGGGGGCTCTGATGCAGACAGGCAGTCTTGGATTTACAAAAGAAAATGTGATAGAAGCCATTAGAAGGCGGACAAAACCTGCCTTTCTGGATATGAACCTGAATGCTTTTGAACTGGGGTTTGACGCTGCACGGGAATACACCGCTCAATAAGTATGATATAACCCACATGGCAGTGACCACCTGCCACAACGAAAGATGAAAGTCCTCTGATTTCAGCACGTTGGTGGGGCTTTCATATAAAGGGGGATGCCGGAAATGATTGAATGGGCCTATATGAGAAATGGCTGAGTGTCGTGTAAAAAAGCTCAACAGTTTTTTGAGCACAAAAAAATTATAATTGCAAATAAGACTGATGCCAGAAAAGAACGAATAGATGCGGATCAGGCCTGGGTTATTTTGTCAGAGGGTAAACAGGTCTATATTGGGAAAGGCAAAAAAAATCTGCAGTTTGAACCGACACAGAAAAATAAAGAAGAGATCTTAAAGGCTGCCATGGGTCCAAGCGGGAATTTAAGAGCCCCTACCCTGAAGATAAAAGGCAACCTGTATGTTGGCTTTAATGAGGCGCTTTATATAGATCTTTAGGTCCTGTCTTCATGTCTGGCAGTCATCACGGTTGTGTCTGCAAAATAGTCGTAAAACAATTTGGATTTACAAAAGAAAATGTGATAGAAGCCATAAAGGGGAACAAAATCTGCATTTGAACTGGGGCTTAAAGCCGCAAAGGGGTATTCAGCCCGATAGGCAGAATAGCGTGATGGATTTTGTCGATTAATAATCAACGACCTAAAGCGGTTTACCCACACGGTTTAATTGGGTAAGGCAGGGGAAAATGGCTAAAAAAACTAAAAAAATTGCGATTATGAATGGTCCCAATCTCAACATGCTGGGAAAACGTGAACCTGAAATCTATGGTGCCCATACTCTTGATCAGATCAATGCTGATCTGAACAGGCTGGCAAATTCTCTGGGCGTGGCCCTTGATTTTTTCCAGTCCAATCACGAGGGCGAGATGGTTGAAAAAGTTCATGCCCTGTTTGAAGCAAAAATTGATGGCGTGATTATCAACCCGGGTGCGTTTACCCATACCAGTGTGGCGCTAAGGGATGCATTGCTGTTATTGTCCTGTCCCATTATTGAGATCCATTTGTCCAATATATACAAGCGAGAGGCGTTTCGTCATAAATCCATGGTGTCTGATATTGCTGTCGGTCAGATCTGCGGATTCGGGCGATATGGATATACCATGGCATTGAATGCAATGGCCAATATCATTAATGAATCCTGATCTGCTCATTTTAAGTGCCACGTCTGTTGAGGCGGCCTCTTTTTTAACCCAATGCCCGGCTGTATCCACACGATCAATCCGGGCCGGGCAGGCCATTATCGCAGGCAATATCGGTTCGGTTGCCTTTGATCTTCTGATCACCGGCCCTGGCGTGTTTAATGCCGTCCATGCATTGACGGCTTATCTTGCTGAGACGCAATACAATGCCAAACCAGACCTGATTGTGCAGATCGGTATTGCCGGGGTGTTTAACCAAACCAGTCTTACAATCGGGGATATCGCCATTGCAACAGGCGAGTACTATATTCATACCGGGGTTGAGTCAGATTCTGTTCAGAATGATCCTTTGCCTTTTGATTTGATCGAAACAGACCCAAAATCTCGGATCGGGTTTTATTCTTTTGATCCCCATCGGGTTGATCCCCTTCACGCAATATTGAGCCGGGAAGGCAAAGAAAAAGGGATTGCTGTCGGGAAAGCACCCTTTGTAACGGTTTCAACCATCACAGCCTCGCTGGATACGGCCAATCAGCTTTACACGGCCTTTTCTCCTGTGATGGAGGCCATGGAAGGAGCTGCATCCGCTCATGTTGCCCGCCTTTATGATATTCCCATGGTTGAAGTCAGAGCGGCCTCCAATATTGTGGGGGAACGGGATCGAACCCGCTGGGATATTGATCTGGCTGTGAAACACATGGCATGGGCCTGCGTTTCAATGTTCAAAGAGAACAATCCGGTTTAATTTACCATGGTATCGGTTTTATATGCACTATATTGACTCCCATTGCCATCTGCATGATTCACGAATCATTTCTGATCTTCCCAATATGCTTGAGCGGGCGGCCAATGCCGGGGTGAGTTCCATGGTTACCTGCGCCACCATGGAAGAAAATTTTGAAGCGACACTCCAATTGTCAAAACGATATCCAGCCATTGTTCCCTGTTTTGGTCTCCATCCCTGGTTTCTGGACACGCTTTCCTTGAAATGGAAAAACAATCTGGAAACCTATCTGTTGTCTGTTCCGTCGGGTGTGGGGGAAACCGGCCTGGATTTTATAGACAAACAGGCAGACCGGGATCTCCAGATCCAGGTATTTGAGCACCACTTGATGCTGGCAATGGAGCTGGGTCGGCCCATCAATATTCATATCCGAAAAGCCTGGGGCTGCCTGGTTGATATCCTAAAGCGAAAGGGAAAACTGGAAACCCCTGGCCTGATTCATTCCTATTCAGGATCGCCGGACATGATTTCGGTTCTGGAAAAGTACGGCCTGTATATCTCGTTTTCAGGCTCTGTGACCCATCCGGGATCGGAAAAGGGGATTAACGGATTAAAGGCCGTGTCCCCGGACCGGTTTATCCTGGAAACCGATTCCCCGGATATTGTTCCCTATCTTCCCGGAAAGGACCGGGATGTATTAAATGAACCTGCTAATCTGCCTCAAATTGCAAAGGTTGCGTCAGCAAGGCTTGGAGCAGATCTTGAGGTTTTCTCAAAACAAGCGTATGAAAACAGCCTGACAGTCTTTCATGCCATATTATAAAAGCCTGGACAATGGCCAGGGAGAAGAAAAAACAAAGGACATAGGATGAAGAACCCCCAACCAGTCAGCATAATAAATCAATTTTCCAGAACAGAGCAGCTTCTGGGGGTCGATAATATGAAAAAAATAAAACAAGCCAGGGTGGCCATATTCGGCCTGGGTGCAGTGGGGTCATTCGCCTTGGAAGCGCTTGCCAGAACCGGTGTGGGACATCTGGATCTGGTGGATTTTGACCGGGTGGATCCATCCAATATCAATCGGCAGCTGTTTGCCCTGCATTCAACCATTGGAAGAGAAAAAGCAGAACTTGCAGTTGAGCGGGTAAAAGATATCAATCCGGCATGCAAGGTCACGGTTCACAGCTCTTTTGTCAATGCCCAGAGCCTTGAGGACCTTTTGCATGATCAGCTGGATGTGGTGGTGGATGCCATTGACGGGTTGAATTCAAAAATCAACCTGCTGGTGGCTGCCCGACAGATGAACCTGGCCGTGGTATCCAGCATGGGAGCCGGCGGACGGACCGATATTTCCATGATCAAAAGCAAGGATATCAGTGAAACCAGTGTGTGCCCCCTGGCCCGGGTGGTCAGACAAAGGCTTCACCGCCGGGGTGTTTATAAGGGGATTTTGGCTGTGTATTCCATTGAAAAGCCATTGAACAAACAGCCGTTTAAACCGGAAGATGCTGTGGATGTGCTCAAAGATCATGGCCGAAGCAGGCCGCCCATCGGAACGGTCTGCTGGGTTCCGGGGGTGTTCGGCCTTACCATTGCCGGTAAGGTGATTGAACTTATTCTTTCAAAACCTTTTGTGTCTCATCCCTGAGAAGATGTTTTAATCCGGATATCTCCTGATTCATCAAGAATTTTTCTGATATGTCTGGCTATATCTGAAATGGATATGGGCTTAACCAGGTAATTGTCAGATCCAGATATGATGGCGGCTTGTTTATCCATTGGCGAATCGTTGCCTGTGCAAAAGATAAATGGGATATCCGGCCGGATTTTTTTCACATGCTCCAATAGATCCATTCCAGTCATTCCGGGCATCAGCATATCTGAAATCACCATATCAAACTCGTGGGGGCTTGTTTTGAACAATGTCAGGGCATCAACAGGGTCTATTGCGGTCTTAACTGTGTATCCAAGGCTTGTCAGCACTTCTTTATTCATTTCTACAATGGAAATTTCATCATCAACAAAAAGGATGGTTTCGTCTCCTTTTGGGAGAGTGTGAAGAGATGGAATTGTCTGGATGGTTTCGGGTTGTTCAACCAATTGGGGTAAAAATATGGTAACGGTGCATCCTTTGCCTGTTTCGCTGTGCACCATGATTTCGCCCCCATGTTTTTCAATGCTGCAACGGGCCAGGGTCAGGCCCATTCCGGAGTTTTGTCCAACATCCCGGGTTGTAAAATAGGGGTCGAAAATTTGATCCATGATTTTTGAATCTATCCCTTGTCCGTTGTCCTGGATAGTGATTTTAAGATAGTCTCCTATTGGCAGAATAATAGATTCAGATGTCTGGGTGCAAGGAGATGTGATGGTTTCAACCTTGACAATCAATAGGCCATTCATATCCGCCATGGACTGGCAGGCATTCGTGTACAGATGGTTGAATGCCTGCTGGATTTGAATCTTGTCGGCAAGAATCATGGCGTTGCGGGTATGAAATTGACTCTGGATCGTAATATTGGTCGGTGCTTGAGCTTTTAATTCATTAAGGGAGTCTTTGATCAATGCCACCAGATCCATGGGATTGCGTGCTATGTGATTAAACCGATTGAATGCGAGCAATTGCTTGACAACTTCTGCTGCCCGTAAACCAGCGGATTGGACTGCCTGAATGTTTTTGTGAGCTTTGTTTTCTTTTGGCAGGGTTTCCATCGCCAGTTCAGCATTGCCGAGAATAATGTAAAGAAGGTTGTTGAAATGATGGGCGATGCCACCGGCAAGTGTCTGAATGGATTGCATTTTGCAAGTATCGCGCAACTCTTTCTCAAGGGTTTTTCGTTGGGTAATATCACGGGTGGTAGCCATGATTCGTTCAATAGGGTCTTTGGATGGGGAGGTAATTGTCTTGCTGATGGTTTCCATCCATTTATATGAACCGTCCTTATGCCGGAGTCTGTATGCTGCGCAAGCACAATTTTTTTGGTATAAAACGCTTTTATGGCTGGTTTGAACAATCTCCAGATCAGCCGGGTGAATAAATGAATAGATCGTCTCTCCAATCAGTTCGTTGGGGCTGTAACCGGTTAAATGGTAGCAGGCAGGCGTAACATCCAAACAAATGCCTTGCCGGTTATGGATGGCGATCATGTCAGGGGTGTGGTCCAGGATTTGAGCATAATGGGCGCACCGGTCTTCTATACTCAGTGTTTCAGCGTTTTGTTGGTTAAAAAATGTGTTTTGTCCCATAATCTCCTGTCTGGATTATGTCTGGGTAAAATATCCATTCTCTATCGCATATCGCACCATTTCAGCCAGGTTGTTCAACCCTAATTTATCTTTGATGTTGGCGCGGTGTTTATCAACGGTCCATTTTGAAATATTGTATTCCATGCTGATTTGCATACTGGTTTTCCCCTGGGTGATCAAGGTCAGAATTTGCTGTTCCCGTAAGGTTAATGCCATATTCTTTTTACCTTCAAGGGATATTGAACTGATGTCAAAACCCACATCTGAATGATAGGTTCCACCATTTATAACAGTTTCAAAGGCCATTATCAGTTTCTGGAAGGATTCTGTTTTGCAAATTGTTGCAGATGCGCCCATTTCAATGGCTCGTTTCTGGTTGGTTTGGGTCAAAAATCCGCTGAATGCAATAATTTTAACCTCTGGATATTGTGAGTGAAGTGCCTGGATGGTTTCATAGCCATCCATTCTGGGCATTCCCAGGTCTATGATGGCGATGTCTGGAACTATATTTTTCACAAGGGCCATTAATTCAAGCCCGTCATTTGCATCTTCCAAAAACTCCAATGCATCATTATTTCTCAGCGCCTTTCGAATGGCTCTCCGAATGATGGGATGATCGTCAGCAATAACAACAGCAATTTTATTCATAGTTTCCCAAAATAGCTAAAAGTATATCAACCTGTTTTCCTTTGAATCAATAGCGTAAAAAACAAAAAAGGATAGGTTAAACATGTCATGTTATAAAAGGTTTGACAATAACTATAAATAGCTATTTTTTTGTAAAAAATTGGGTATTTATATGGGTTTTTAAGGGTTTACCCTTGAAAAATTTTTTACCTAGTCAAGTTTTTTTCTTGACCACGCCTTTAATGGGGTGACTATGGATTTGCTTGCGGTTATTGAAAATGGATTTTATAAAGTTTCTCAGCATTTTTACAGGCAATTTTCTCGGCAGTTTCATGCGGCAGTTGTCCCAAGACCAGGCGATATGATTTTATGGTCATAGGATAGTGTTCCCATAGTTTTTTCATATGAGGGTCCGTGCCGAACAAGAACCGGTCCTGATACTGAATCAATATGGCTTTCCATTCCGGGCGCAGACGAAAACCTTTTAAAAAGGCAGAACCAATGGATGCCTGTTTCTCTGAATCTGAGAAATCTTCCATGAGCCTGTCTTTTTTCGAGATCACCATATAAAGATTCGGGTGATCGCCCATGAATGCCTCGACTTGTTCGGGAGATGCAAACCCCATATTCATATCGTGTTCAACCGTTGTTGTGGGTCTTTGGAAAAAGGGCGATAATGGGCAAAGTCAGCAGGGGAATAAAGGCGACAATGGTCAGCACCGGGCGAATGGTATAAAAATCTGCGAGTTTTCCTATGATCGGGGTAACAGCACCGCCCAGGCCGTAAGCAAACCCCATCATCAGGCTGGCCACCATGGAACGGCCTTTTGGTGCCAGGGTCTGGGCCATGGTGACGCCCAGGGGCAGAGGTGCCAGGACAAAACCACCTGCCAATACCGCACCAAGATAAACCCAGTGACCATTCATCTGCATGAAAAACCAAAGGGCCGGGGCCATGCACAGATAGGAAAATAAAAAAACCGGCTTAAAGCCGATACGATCGGAAAGAAGGCCGGAAAGCAAACCGCTGATTGTACCGGAGACTATGAATATGGCATAAATCGCCCCTGCCTGAACAACACTGAACCCCTCTTGTACATAAAGGACTGGCATAAAGGTCAGAAACGACTGGCCCACAATCGCCCGGAGGAGCATGACCAGCCAGATCAGGGCAACGACTTTCCAGACGTCCCCCAGGCTTTCTTGAAGCGCGCCCCAAAAACCGGTGCGTTTCATGCCCTCGCTTTGTGGCGGCGGTATCACCTGCCAGAGGTAAATTAAAAGGAGCAGACCGGCAATCATGACAGCAGGCATTGCCGACAAACCAAATGAGGCCACATACCAGGTGATGAACAAAGGGCCAAGGCCAAAAGCCAGAGTGCCGCCGGTGTTAAACACCGACATGGAAAAACCAGCCTTGCTGCCGGCATAAAGGGGGACCATGCCGGTCACCGAAGGATGGAACATTGAAGAGCCAACCGAGCCAAGACCTACAAAAAGGAGCAGAAACCAAAAATTAGGCGCAATGCCGGAAAGCGGTATAAAAACAATAGTCAGCAGCAGCCCAATTAAAATAAAGGCCCGGGTCTGATATCGGTCGGCAAGATATCCGACAGTCGGCTGGATTATAAACGCAAGAAGGCGCATGGTACCGGCAATGATACCTATCTGGGTCAGAGAAAGGCTAAGCTTGTCGACAAAAACCGGAAACAAAGGAGAAATAAAAGCACTGTAAAAGTCGCCGGTAAAATGAATAAGGGTAAGGGCAAAAAGAACTTTCAGGTTGGCTTGCATGTTGATAAGAGCTTCCTTTTTGTTAACCAAAGCATTAAATATCCTTTAAAATCAGCAATATTATCTCCGACCGGATACAATATTTTTAAATTTTTTGTCAGATCGGCTCATGTGTGTTCCCCGGTTTTCAGGACAGGGATATTGTATCTTTCATGATCTGTTTGTTCCATCCATCGGATTTGAAGGTTAATGTCAATAAAATTGATGGCCATGATATCTTTATGATAACAGGAAACCTTGTCCTGCCATTCATGCACAATGTTATGGGGCAGCCGTGAATCAATGATGATGCCATCAAGATGGGACAGTTTGTTGAAATCATTTTTTTCAGGCAGGACATCCTTGTCCCACAGATAAATCTGCCGTCTCATTTCGCCTAGAAAGAACAGCTCGGTATTTTTTGCAATGACAGTGAATTGAACCGCCCTGTTCCCGGGGTTCTGGTACAGGTATCGCAGATCATGATCAAGAAAATGGGGCCTCTGAATAGCAATGGCCGAAAGCATCTGTTTTGTATCCGGAATGCTGCCAGGTTCAATGAAAATAATCTCCAGGGGAACAAATGGATTTTTTTGGGTAAGGCATCGTAACACGGTATTTTGATAGGGTATGTCATTTATTTCAGGGCCGAAAAATACCTGATAGGGAGAAGCAAGCTGTGCTGACAGGGATTCAATCGTTTCGATCCTGCGCAGGGTGTGCAGGATCAGTTTTGAAAGATGCGGCCTGCCATTCAAGTCAACATAATGGTCGCTGCCGGCTTTATTTTTAAAGGACACTTCAAGGTCCGGAAAGGTGCACAAGGTCACATCAAAAAGGTCTTCGGCCATATCCAGGGCAAGCAGCATGTCCTGGGGTGTGAATGTGGGGGTGCTGATAAGGGTGTAAGGCGGCTTTGTTTCATAATTAAGTCCCAGTTTTTGGCTGTTTTTTCTGAACTGGGTGCCCGGGAGAACCAGAAGAGGAAATACCTGGATGTGTTCATAAAGATGATTGTTTTCCACAAACGCCAGGGTTTTTTTAAATCCGGCCAGGGTGTCTCCGGGAAGCCCGTATATCAGATCCACGGTGGGGGAAATGCCCACATTCCGGAGATGGTTTACACCGTTTAAAAATGCCGTAAGATCTGTTGGCCGGTTCATTTGTCTGAGGGCAACCGGATTTGTGCTTTGAAGGCCCACTTCAAATCCTGTAAATCCGGCTCGCTGGAACAGTTCAGCCATTGCACGGTCCACAGATTCTGCCCGGATTTCACTGTTAAAAGCGATTTTTCCGGATTTGTTGACATCGGCTATTTTTTTGAGCAGCCCAGTCAGGCCAGGCCGTGCATTCAAGGATGGGTCCAGCAGATAGATTTCATCAATATGATTGTCCCTGGCCCAGAGAATACCGTCCAGAACAGTCTGGTCATCGGCAATGGAGCGGGTTTTTCTGGATTTGTTGTAATAACAGAACCCGCAGCGGTAGGGGCAGCCTCTCTGGGTTTCCAGGAGCATCAACGTATCGGTTGCAGGTGTCAGATATCCGTTCACATAAGGGCTGCCCTGGGAAAGAAAACAAAAGGCTGACTCTTTTGAACCATATCTTTGTTCCCATAGTGTTTCTGAAGTAAGAAGCGCTGTGAACATGGCTTCCCCTTCTCCGTAAACATAAAAATCAACAGCGTCAGAACGGATAAGCATGTTGTCTGGTGTTATTTCAGGACCACCGAATATGATCCTGGTCCGGATCAGTTGTTTTATCTGTTCTGCAAGATACAAGGACCGTTCAAGGTTCCAGCAGAAAACCGTAAAGCCCAGGACATCCGGTTTTTGTTCAGCAATGTACCGGATCAGGGCATTGTCCGAGGCACAGGATGCAATGTTTTCCGGAACAATATCAACATGGCAGTCCAAAAGACCGGCAGCAGCCTGTTTCAGACATGCTGCACCCAATGCGATATTGCCGGTCTTCAGGCCAAAATTCAGCTGGGGTATGGGAAGTTGGATCAGAAGGGTGTTCATTGTGTTTAATCTGCCATTGGGCCAGCGCAGCCCAATGGCAGATATTCAACCTTTAAGATTAGCCTTTCCGCGCTTCATCCCTGAGAACGCGTCTTAAGACTTTTCCCACATTGGATACCGGGATTTCATCTCTGAATTCAATAATTTTCGGGCGTTTATAACCTGTCATATTTTCTTTACAAAACGCTATGATTTCTTCTTGAGTGGCAGTCTGGCCGGCTTTTAGTTTGATAAA
>JBDRPM010000181.1:0-30998 GCA_043827005.1 Pseudomonadota bacterium
GTTTCCATATCCGGCGGCATAGGGTTACCTTGGCAGAAACCCCAATTTAGAATATGATTTATATTCTTTTCTAAATGCGGATAGATCATCCCAAGCTTTTTTGAACATTGCATCCTTGTCACATTGTTCTTTCACGACTTCATTCCAGGCGCTTTGAAATGCATTGAGCATTTCATCTGACCAATACATATTATGCACACCTCTTTTCTCTGCATTCCGTTTTATGACTGCGCCCTGTGTTCCTTCACCATCAGCCATGGTCTGGAGTAAATTCGCGCGAACACCCATATTTATGATTGCCTGTTGATCTTTTGTCATTTTATTCCAGATGTCTTTATTAATAATCAATTCTAAAAATGTGGCCTGTTGATGCCAGCCAGGATAATAATTGTATTTAACAACTTTATAAAATGCCTGGCTTTCATCAACAGATGGGCTTGAAAACTCAGCAGCATCAATGACCCCTTTTTCTAAAGCTGGGAAAATTTCTGCTGGCGGAAGCATATTGGCAGAAGCCCCTAATTTTTCTATTACTGAACCGCCTAACCCATAAAAGCGCATCCGGACCCCTTTAAAATCCGCAGGTGTTTTGATTTCTTTTACGAACCAACCAGACGTTTCCGGCGGAGCCATGATCAGAGGAAAAACTTTAACATTAAAGCCAGCAGCGTCATATGCTTCCTGATACAGTTTCATGCCATTGCCATGGAACATCCAAGCCAAATATTCAGGCCCTTCAGGTCCAAAAGGAACACTGCTGAAAAGCGGTGCTGATGCTATCTTTCCCTGCCAAAAACCGGGGGCTGCATATCCGGCCTGAAGCTGTCCATTGGATACCGCCTCCAATATTTCTTTAGGGGGTACAAGTTTACCGGGATCATACATTTTAAAACGAATTTTCCCATTTGTAGCTATCTCCATCATCTCAGCAAATTCTCCCAATGGTTTTCCCAATACCGGTAGTGCCAGAGGAAACATCGACTGACATTTGAGCATAATATTTTTTTCTTCTTGTGCTACTGCATATTGAGCTGGCATTGTCATTGAAATCAATAGAATTGCCAATGCTGTCCAAATAAATTTTTTAGTTCTCATGAGTCCGTTCTCCTTTACTTTAAGGTTAAATTAACCACACACAAATAAAACATGAAACTATATAGAGCAATACACATGCCAAACAATAAAATATTTTAAATTATTCATGATAACAGTAGGTTATATATTTTTTTGGATTTCGTTCATTGCTATACAAAACGTCAATGGTGTCACCATTTATTCTTGTCATCACTGGAATCAAATATAGAGTAATATCGAAAGAGTCTTTAACTATCTGATTATACAGACTACTTTTTATTTTGCGACATATACGTCATGTAAAACGAAAAATCTGACATGTGCTTGGCTTTATAGACCTGCTGAATTATGGTATCTGGTCGATAGGATTTAGAAAAATTGCTGCCAGTTCCAGTTTAAATGATTGTACAATCTTGCTGTTTTACGAACAAAACTTGCTTATACTCGATCTTAAATTTTTTATGACTCCAGAAGAGTGAAGGTGATGGTTGAGCCTGGCAATACACTCAGGGTTCAGTTGATATTTGGTTTCAATATGAATCCGGCTTTGAGGGTGATCCCAGACCCCGCTATCGTTGGGACAAAAAAAGCAATAAGCCCAGAGTAACAAAAAATGGGGGCCATTTACGCATGAATGTAATGGAAATGATTTGTCCAAGAACCGGGGATTTTTTTTGCAATAAGGACGTCCCGTTCGGATACTGAAACCTTCCAGGCCTTTCTTAATGACGCAAAAGATACTATTCGACTGGAACGTTATTTTGAGAACCACTATAATATAACACAGGCATCCTTGCTTTGCTTATTCGATAAAATCTGCTTTGGATGCAATATTTTCGGACAGCTTGATCTGCCATTTCTCCAACTGGGATCGGCTGAAATTAGGCCAAGATTCGATAAGTATTTTGGGGCTATACCAAAAGCACCTAATGGTTCAATTAAAAGCCACAGCGCCCCAAATGAAGACAAATAAACATATCCAAATGTTTTCATTTCAGTTGTTTCGAAATTTCCGATAGTAATTTTTTTCATAATTTGCACTTAGCTATAACAAGTAATTGTGCGGTTCCGCACATCTTGCAAATTTGAATGATATCCGGTCAAACAAATCATAAAATGCATTATGGAAATCCATATCAGCATCTTTGAAGGCTGTAAATATCTTTAACGAATCAACTCATTTTTTTCCGGTGTTTCCATCATTTAAACTCTCTTCTTTTTATTGGGGCTTGGTTTATCAGTGATTTTTGAGAGTCAAAACCCGACAAAAACGATTAAGAAAAACTCATTAAAAGAGAAATTAAAATTTTTAGAGCTGTTAACCCGTGAAAGCTGCCATCCGTGCTGGTTATAAGACATAAAGGTTGCCTTAAAGCAGATGAGAAGGGATATACGCCCGTGGTATGCCATAGTCAAAACGGATGATTTTCATTGAGCCCTGGCATTTTGAACACACAAGCGGATCAACTTCATAAATTTTCTGGCACGAAGTGAAGCTTTAGCGCTATCAGGCGAGCCCAGTTCTGCCGTGATTCTTTGAGTGTTGATAAAGATTACGCTATTTTAAAAATCCTGAGGACTTGACCCACTTAAAGACAAGAACAACCAGGGCGACACATAATGCAGCCAGCAGGAGCATAAACGGCACGCCGGATTCAAACGGTTGGCTGACATGACTCACATGAAAAAACACCCCAAAAAAAATAAGAATGGCTGACAGCCGGTGACTGACAAGCCATTTTTTCCAGTCCAGTTTAACCTGTTGACGTAAAAGTGCTGTCACAGTGGTTATGATAATCAACAGCAAAAGGCCTGATCCTAAAAACTCGGGCCAGTACCTTTTTTCAAACGGGAAAAAAGAAAATCCTTCTGCCCATAAAATAAATATCGGATGGCAGATCACCAGAATTGTCAGCCCTATTCCGTTGAATTTATGAAACCGTCCCAGCCGGACCCGGCCAAAAATGGTTTCAAGAAACCCGAGCCTTGACACAAGAACAGCCTGAAACATCATTAAAACGACTGCCAGTATCCCGAATATTTTCCCGGTTCGAAGCAGCAGCTTGGCTGTGCCGAATTTATACAGCATGGAAGAGGATTCAAAATAAAAGGGAATTGTTCCGGCTGCTGTCAGGATCAGGGCAAAACAGATCAGACAGCCTAATTTTAACCCTGGATTTGTTTGCATGGATTTCACCTCTCCCTGGTTATTGTTTTCTCAATTTGTTTTGATATGAATTCGTTCATTTCCATTTATTCTATCACTTTGTTACCGAACGCTCCGCTTCACAGGCCACAAAAGGTATGCGGTCTGCTTTCGAAGTGCGTTAATGATGACGTCGGTATTGCCAAGGCCGACCGCCTTTTGTGGTCCTTTGTGTAAGCGGTTGTTGGCAGCTTTTGTTTTAGTAGTGGTAACGGGCTTGTACAAAATCGATTCTGTCATGTTCGACAACATAAACAAGACGATGTTCCTGAGTTATTCGACGAGACCAAACACCAGCTCCAAGAAATTTTAGAGGCTCAGGTTTTCCGATTCCTTGAAAAGGATCACGCATTACCGATTCTATCAAATGAAAAATACGAAGTGCTGTTTTTCGATCGGTTTCGACCCAGTACTTCAGGTCCTCTCTAAATTCCGGTTGGAATACGGACTCTCTTAGTGTTCTATCAACGGATCGTTTTGTGGCTTTTTTACTCAAAACCGACCTCGTTCCGAAGGTGTTCTATCGTCTGGGAAACACCGGATCCTTTTTTAACCCTACCAAGTGCCGTTAGAAGCCGCTTCGCATTTTTAGGTGATCGAAGAAGGTGCGCTGTTTCGAGTACACCGGCCAGCTCATCAGCGGTTATCATAGCGACATCTTCGCAGCCACGTCTCTGAATGATAACGACCTCTCGATTTTTCGTGACCTCATTCATTAAAGAGGCCAAGCTTGCACGAGCTTGAGTGTATGTAGTTTGTATTGCCATATCTCCCTCCAATTTTATTGTACAGATATACAGTACATGTTTTAAAAGGGATTGTCAATACGTGGAAAAAGCTGTTTTTACTTCTTCTATTCCCATATTGCTTATACGCTTTTGGAAAACTTTACCATAAATTCCATCGCGATCCCTTAATAAATACTTTGGTGCTGTATTCCATGGACATGCCTCTGCAATCTGCTGCGCAGTCCATTCGGCTGTAGGATTCATGGTTATATTGAAGTTTAAACCCCTTCCTGTGCCAACGAATAACGGTCTCCGGCTTCACTAATATCAAAGCATTTTCCCAGCCGTGCCATAATCGAGAAAGAGTGACCCAGAAAAAACGATCTCTTTTTCGGATTTTAGGACGGCGAACGGATTCCTTCATGACAGCAAGCTGTTGTCGGAGGGCAAGGTTTTCAACAGCAAGCCGAGAATTTAATTTGAGTATCAAAAGCATGATGAAAATTGTAGTCTCCATAATGCTTGATGGCTCTATCAGGCTCTATGAGAATTGTCAATAATTTCAGGCATGAGGAATTAATGCGAGGGACAGGTTATTGTTTATGAACCTGAATCTTTTTTTGTCCACACCGCTGTTGCAGTCAGCCCGCTGTGTTTTCGAACGATCCGATCATTTTGGGCAATGGTTTTAAGATAAGGCAGGATAATGGCTTTAAGTTGTGTCTCTTTCATTTTAGACACCCGCTTAAAAAATGCCGTCTGGTTATTCAATTCTTCCTGGATAGAGACATTCTGCTCCCATTCAATGGTGTCAAACACAATGTCGGGAAAAAACCCCAGAGAAAACAATAAATTGATCTTATAAAAAATACTCTGGGGTTTGTCTTCCAGGCAAGTCCCCATAATTTTCTGCCAGAGATCTGACAGAATCGGATGCGCCCTTTTGGCGGCCCATCCCCTGATGGCGCATCCGTTTTTTGAACAGGCCATCATCTTGAACAGGGCATCAGGCGTGGCAACACCAGGTGACATAAATGCTATGACCAGATCAAACCCATTCTCCCATCCTGATTTTTGTATGTCCACATCATGCCAGTCACAACCATGAAGGGTAATTTTTTGTTCAAGGTCTGACGGAATATCCTTTTTGAATCGATCCAGCATTTTGGATGAAAAATCAAGGGCTGTCACACAGGCTCCCTGCCGGGCCAGGGCCAGGCTGAGCAATCCTGTGCCGCACCCGATATCCAGCACTTTCATCCCTTTAAAAACAAGATTGCGCCGGGCAAAAAATTCAATGGTTTTTTCTATCCTGCGGTTTCTAACCTCCTGCTGATCCAGGTTATAGGTTACAGCAGCCTTATCCCAGTAATCCGGGGTGGAAAACCCTTTATGAACCTTATAGGTATCATTTTGTGTGTCTGATTCCCATTGGTTGATCCAGAAGGTTTTATTAAAAATATCGTTCATCAGACCCTGCGCTTTTTTTATAAGGGTTTATTTTTCTTTTGCCGTAAAAGCCTGTTTGACATCCTCAACCACCACATATAAAGCCGGCACAAACAAAAGGGTTAACACAGTGGCTGCGATCAGGCCATAAGAGATACTCACAGCCATGGGGATCAGAAACTGGGCCTGGAAGCTGGTTTCCAGCAAAAGGGGAAAAAGCCCTGCCACAGTTGTGACAGATGTCAGCAGTACCGGCCTGAACCGGTTCTGACCAGCCTCGATAATGGCATCAAAGATGTCCATTCCCGACCGGGCCCTGGCATTGATAAAATCGATCAGGATCAAAGAATCATTCACCACGATTCCGGACAGGGCCACGATCCCGAAAATACTGAACATGGTCAGTTCCATACCCATGACAAAGTGACCAAAAATTGCGCCGATCAGGCCGAACGGAATGGCTGTCATGATGATAACCGGCTGGATATAGGACCTGAACTGACTGGCAAGCAACACAAAAATAATCATGGCGCACAGGCTGAACCCGGTTTTCAGGCTGGTGATCAGGTCTTCGGTTCGTTTGGCCTGGCCTTCCATGTCATAGACCACACCGGGAAACCGGGTGGCCAGGTCCTTTAAAAAATTGTCTTTAAGATTGGTTACAATTGCCTGGGCATTGGCCACATCCTCATTAATATCTGAGATCACGGTGATAATCCGTTTACGATCCACCCGCTGAATGGCTGAATATCCCCTTGTCATCCGGATATCCGCCACCTGGTTTAACGGGATTTCCCGGCCGTCCCGGGTCCGTATGCGCAACTCATCAATACTGGATTCAGATTCTCTTTCTTGTTTAGAATACCGCACCATCACCTTGATATCGTCTTTGCCCCGCTGGACTTTTAAGACTTCGTCACCAAAGTAGGCCTGCCGGATCTGGGTGGCAATATCTGCCAGGGTGATGCCTATGGATTTGGCACCGGGTTTAAGCAAAATTTGTTTTTCCATTTTGCCGGGCCTGAAGTTATCCGTAATATCAAAGGTTCCAGGATATCTGGAAATTTCATCTTTCAATGCCTCTGCCGCCAGTGCCAGTTGATCCAGATCCTGGCCAATGAGCTGAATTTCGATGGGATTTCCACCCGGCCCTCCCTGGATAATGGAGAATGTCAATTGTTCAGCACCCAGGATATCACCGGTCAGCTCACGCCATTTGGCAGTCACCTCAGGCGCCGGGATATCCGGCCGCATGGACGAGGGTACAATCTCCAGCCATGCTTCCCCGCAATGACCGCCAAAAACAGGTGGTTTCCAATCCCGCCGGGGGATCACCCCTACCTGGGAAAAGTTGTTCACAATCAGGTCCTGCCCATTCTCCACCCGGTCCCTGAAATGCTCATTAAGCTTGAAAGCACCTGCTTCAATCTGTTTAATGGTTTTCTCCGTGGCTTCAAACGGTGTCCCCAGAGGATAGATAATCTCAGAAATCAGCCAGTTGGAATCGGTTTTGCCAAACAAAAGAAACGGTACATGACCCCCGGCCAGAACACCGATGCTCACGATAAGAACCCCAACTGCTATGGCCAGCGTGAAATACCGATTTCTCACACAATATTTGAGCGCAGGAATATAAATGGAATGAATCACAAAATTCAAGGATCTTTCAACCCGTTTTCGCAGCCAGGCATGAGCGTCTGTGATATCTGATTTCAACCATTCCAGCCAGAAAAAAAATACCCTGTAAATCATGAGTTTATTTTTTTTAGGCGGGGTCAGGGTTTTTTTCAGATGGGCCGGTAAAATAACAAACGCCTCCACAAGGGAAAAGGCCAGAATACAGATCACCGACTGGGGCATGATGAAAAGAAATTTGCCGATAATCCCGGAAAGATACATCAATGGCACAAAGGCCACAATGGTCGTGGCAACCGCCATCACCACCGGCCCGCCCACTTCGGCAAGTCCGTCAATCACAGCCTCTTTGGGTGATTTGCCGGATTCATAATGGGTGAACACATTTTCACCCACAATAATGGCATCATCAACCAGAATCCCCAGGGTCATGATAAACCCGAACAAGGACAGCATATTAATGGATGCCCCAAAATAATCCAATACCAGAAAAGCACCCATAAAAGAGATGGGAATGCCCACTGCCACCCAGAAGGCCAGCCCCAGGTTGAGGAAAAGCGCCAGAACAATAAAAACCAGGACAATTCCCTGGGTCCCGTTTTTAAGCAGCAGATCAATCCGGTCCTGGACCAGTTCTGCCAGATCAAACCAGTATCCCAGCGTAATTCCTCTGGGCATGCTGTCTTTATGCTCTTCAATATAGGCTTTTACTGTCTTTGTAATCGCAATGGTATCCTGGCTGTCGGTTCGACGGACCACCACAAGGGCTGCAGGCTTGCCGTTAAACCTGGCTTTAATGTCCATGTCTTCAAATCCATCGATCACAGTGGCCACATCACCCAGCCTGATAATGGTCCCATCTTCTTTGGTCACAACTGGAATCCGTTCAAACTCTTCGCCTGTGTAAAGCTTGCCCTTGGCCCGGACCAGAAGTTCCCCCCCCCTGGTCTTGATTTTTCCACCGGGCAGATCCAGGCTTCCGGTTTTAACCGCTGTTGCCACCTGGTCAAAGGAAAGATTAAACCGCTGCAGGCTTTGTTCGGAAACTTCAATGGAGATTTCATATTCTCGAACCCCGATCAGACTGGCCAGGGATATATCATCGGTTTCCACCAGATCATCCCTGATTTTTTCCGCTGTTTTCCTCAGAACGATTTCATCAACATCTCCGTAAACAGACAGGTAAATGGCAGGATCATTATTTTTTATTTCAATCACCACAGGATCTTCTGCTTCTTCCGGAAATGAATCGATCAGATCGATCTCAGTCCTTATTTCATCAAGCTTTTCACTGATGTCAATTCCTGTTTCCAGTTCAAGCGTGACAGATCCATTGCCTTCAATGGCTGAAGAATACATGGTTTTAACGCCTTCAAGGCTTTTGAGCTGCTCTTCAATCTTGATGCAGATCCCCTCTTCCACCTCCTCGGGAGATGCACCCGGATAGGTAACAGAAATCGCTATCATGTCCAAAGAAAACTGGGGGAACATTTCGCGCTTCATATTCAAAACCGTGTATAGACCGGCCACAATAACAAAAACCATGATCAGATTCACCGACACACGATGTTCTACAGACCATTTGCCCACTGATTTCATGATTTATTGTCCATTGTCCTTGATGGAAAGCGCCATGCCGTCCAGAGCGCCCGGCAAGGGGGAAGAGATGATTTTGTCACCCGGCATCAGGCCGCCGGTAATATATATTTCTTCTTCAAATTTTCTTAAAACAATCACCTTTTTCATTTTCAATTGGTTTTCAAAAACCGTAAAAAGAATATCATCCGGTTTTAAAAGATATCGGGGAACCACATACACATTGTCAATGGTTTCCCCGACAATGCTGCATTTAACAAAGGATCCGGGCTTTAAATCAAACACCGGGTCAGCTTTTTTATTTTCATCCAATATTTCAACGGTCAAAGGAAGGGTCCGGGTCTGTTCGTCAATACTGGCTTTTAAGCGGGCCACCTGGCCGTTCCAGACAAAAGCAGTTTTTGCATTTGGATTGGGCATCATAATCTTTACCATAGGAAGGGTATCAGTCTGGAAAAAACCATTCAGCCATCGGGTCTTTTCAAGGGGGATTCTCACCTCCACATCCAGATTCCCCTTTTGATAAACCACGCCCAAAATCTGACCAGGATTGACATACTCCCCTTTTTCAACCCCTTTTGTCAGCACAAACCCGTTAAACAGCGCCCGAATCCTGGTTCTTTCCAGGGCAAGGTCTGCTTTTTGAAACTCCACCCTTGCCATGGCAAGGGCAGCCTCTTTGGCTTCCATTACCGTATCGGCGAGCAACAGACGGTTGGAATGCGTCTGCAACTGCATTTTGGCCTGCAGATAAAGTTTTTCTGTTTGATCCAGGCTGTTTTTTGATGCAAACTGATTTTTGACCAGCGCTCTTACCCTGTCCAGCTCTTTTTGAGCCAGGTCCAGGTTTGCCCGGGACAATACAATATCTTTATTAAGATTTTCAATCTCCTGTTTAAAATTGGCAATATCGGTTGTGGCCTGATTAATTCTCACCTGCCCGGACTCCCGGTTCAATTGATATGACTCAGGATCAATCTGGACCAGAATATCGCCTTTTAAAAATGAACCACCCTCAACAAACGATGGATGAAGATTGAGTATCCGCCCGGCTACTTCCACAGAGATCTTGACCGGTTTTCTGGGCTTGACAGTTCCATACGCCTCCACAGTCATGACTTTGGACTCAGGCATTGCAACCAGGACATTGACACTTGGCGGTGTTTTAACAATTTCATTTTTTTCAGGATCTTTCTTTAAGAAAATCAAGGTTTTCATCAATGCCACTGCAATGGCCAGAACAATGACAACCCGTACGATTCTTAATACAACAGAAACCGGACGATTATTTTCAGATGTTTGTTTCATCATGGGGATTCACATGCTCCTTGCGGGTACGAACAGCCCTGTTTTCCAACATCCACCGGCAGTTGGTTCATTTTTCCTGGCTGAGCGCTAAAAAATCAAACCTATTTTTTTGCTTTTGCTTTTTTGGATAGAGCCTCAATTGTTTCCATGGGTTCACCTGCTTTCTTCTCTGGTGTGTTCTCCGGTGTCTCTGCTGATGCTTTTACAGGTTTTTTTGCAGGTTTTGCCTTTGGTTTGAGTCCCTTTAGAATCGGGATCAATGCATCCTTGTTTTCTGCCAGCAATAACGAGATCTCTTCAAGCTGATTTTCATCTACTTTAAGTTTTGCTTTTTCCAGAAAATCAAACAAATTGTCGGCAATATCGAGCATCTTATCATAGGCGTCTGCTTCTTTTTTTGTCGCAAATGTCATCTTTTCATCTCCATTCCTGACAACAATATACTTTACAATTACAGCCATTTTGTCTCCTCAGGTCACCAAAATTAATCATTTCGTTGTTCAGATCTTGCCTTCTCTTTTAATATAAAAAATGATACAGGTAAAGGCTTTTCCGCCAATACCTCATTATACCCCAGCAACGACGGGGTATATTAAGCCGTCAAAATAGTCTGGCAAAATTCAAGTTTTAATTGTATTACAATTTAAGGCGATACAACATTCCATTAATATTTTTTCCGGAGACCTATGAATACCTTGAAAATGATGACCCTTGGTCTGATTGTTCTGTTTTTCTGTTCAACAGCAAGTGCAGACAATGAATTTAAAACCCGGTTTGCAGGCCAGCAGACCATTGATGATACAAATTGTATCGCTGTTACCTTTTCTATGCAACTGGATTCAAAGCAGAACCTGAACACCTATTTTTCAATTTTTACAGACAAGGACATACCGGTGGAAGGGGCATGGGTTTTAGCCCAGGATCTGCTTGTGGTCTATTTCACCAATATTCTGCCAGACACACCCTATACCATAAAAATTCACAAAGGCCTTAAGTCTGCCACTGGCAGCATACTTGAAACAGCCGGAGAATATCAGGTCAGAACACGAGCGGTCCAGCCCATGATCAGCTTTGACAGCAATGGGTTTATTCTGGCTTCCAAGCTCAGCCGGGGCCTGCCGGTCAATACCTTGAACATTGATATGGCTGATATCGATTTTTTCAGGGTCAAGCCTGACTTTTATGATCAATTCAGCCGGCAATACGGCCAGCATGACCGGATGGATTATTATTCAGGTAAAAATCTTAAGACCTGTGCCGATCTTGTGTATTCTGGCCGATGGGATCTTGAGATCAAAAAGGACCTGCGCACCTTGATCAACATCCCCATCACCCATATCCAGGAACTGGCCCGGCCCGGAATCTATTTTGCCGTGTTAAGAGGGGCCGGCCTTTATGATTACAGTTACAGCACCACATGGTTCACCATCTCGGATCTGGGACTTCACATTAAAACCTATCAGAATTTAATACAGGCCCATGTCCAGAGCCTGGAAACCGCCCAACCGCTTAATGATGTCACCATTGAAGGATTTGACAAGGACGGCCGGATACTGGTCAATACCCGGACAGATAACCTGGGCCTGGCCCGGATCAAGGGCAAAGTAAACCGCTTAAAATATATGGTTGCCAGATCCAAAAACAATATCACCTTTGTGCCCATGGACATGCCGGCCATTGATCTGTCTGAATTCAAGACTGCCACAGAACCGTTCAGGCCGGTTGACCTGTTTGTATACGGTCCCAGGGATCTGTACCGGCCCGGAGAAACCATTGTGCTTGACGGCCTGCTGCGGGACCATGACGGCCGGATGACGCCCGGACTGCCCGTGCCTGCCATGATTATCCAGCCGGATGGTCGGACAATCCACGAGTTTACATTCAAAGGCAGTCACCTTAATCATTACCATTATGAATATGTCCTGCCCAAAGATGCCATTACCGGCAGATGGCGGATTCAATTTAACCATTCTGCCGGAAAACTCAAAGAATATGAATTCACCGTGGCCGAGTTTTTACCCGAACGTATGAAACTGACTCTGGAAAACCCCCAGGGCCTGACCGATATCCTGAACCCTTTGGATACACCGACCATTGAACTCCGGGGCGATTTCTTATATGGCGCTCCGGCCTTTGGCAGCAAGGCTGATGCTGCGGTCCATGTCAAACCGGCCAGGGAATTGTTCAAAGAACGATGGCCTGGATATGAATTCGGGGACATCACCAATGAGGCTTTGCAATCGTTTAAAACAGACCAGATTGTCCTGGATGAAACCGGCAAAGGAAAATTGACCATCAAAAATCAATGGGAGGATACAAAATCCCCCCTGTCATTAACTGCCAATGTCAGCCTGTATGATTCCGGCGGAAGGCCAGTAGTTCGGACAAAATCATGGCAAATCTGGCCAAACCCGACCCTTGTCGGGATACGGGCGCTTGCTCAGAATGATCAGGTGGACGACAACGGCATTGCCCGGTTTGAGATCATCATGGTGGATAATACCGGCAAACAAATAAACGCTGACGGCTTAAAAGTGATCGTCATCCGAGAACACCGCGAATATTACTGGGAATACCGTAACGACACCTGGCAGTGGCAGTTTACCAGCCAGCCTTACCCCATTGACCGGTTTGAACTGGATATCCCGCAAGACAGTCCTGCCAAAGTCAATATCCCGGTAAAATGGGGGGGATACCGGCTTGAAATCACCCACCCCCAAACCGGACTTGTGTCAAGCCGTCGCATCTGGGCTGGATGGCATCCAGACTCTGAATCTGCCAATGGCGGAGCAAACCGGCCTGACCGGGTGGATCTGGTGCTGGACAAACCCGTTTACCAAGCCAATGACAAGGCAAACGTTACCATCAAAGCCCCGGAAGGCGGATCAGGGTATCTGTTTATAGAGTCAGACACCAATCTGCTCACCATTCCTGTAACCGTTCCCAAAGAGGGAAAAACCATCGAATTTACAATTGACCCATCCTGGGACCGCCACGATCTGCACCTGTCCGCCCTTATTATCAGAAAAGGAGAAAATCAAACCAATAACCAGACCGGCCTTCTTCCCAAACGGGCTGTGGGCCTGATCCACCTGCCCCTGGACCGGACCTTTCGCAAATTATCGCTAAAGATTGATGCCCCAGAAAAGATCGAACCCAACCAGACCATTGAAACAAAAGTTGTGGTCCGGCATGCAGACAACAGCATCCCTGAAACCACCTGGGTAACCCTGGCAGCCGTGGATGTGGGCATCCTGAACTTAACCGGGTTTAAAACACCTGCACCCCATGATTATTTTTTCCAGAAGCGTAAATACAGTGTACAGATACATGATGTTTACCAGCGCCTTATTGAAGTCGGCAAAGGGGCCTGGGCAACCCAGAGATTTGGCGGGGATGCCCCGAGTCTTTCCCGGGGCGGCGATCGACCCTCCACAGATGTGCAGATTGTGGCACTGTCCAAAAATGCCGTGCAGGTAGACAAAACCGGAACCGCAACCTTTCATCTGGATATTCCGGATTTTAACGGCAGCCTCCGGCTTATGGCCATTGCCCACACCACCCGGGATTTTGGTTCATCAGAACAGGAGATAACCATTGCAGCACCCCTGGTCACCCAGATCACCATGCCGCGGTTTCTGGCCATGGGCGACCGGGCCAGTCTTGTTATTGATCTGCACAATATGACCGAAGAAAATCAGACCCTTTCTCTGAACCTGTCCACATCCGGTCCGGTCAGCCTGGCTGGCAAAACTTCCGAACAACTAACCCTGGAACCCGGCAAAAAATCCGCCATTCTGTTTCCGGTCTTTGCCGCCCAGCAGCTTGGCCAGACAAAGATCAATTTATCAGTGGACGGACTTGTGACAAATGGAATTGAAAAGCAGGTCAACCGGACCTGGGACCTTGATATCCGACCGGCCTACCCAGCTATCACCCGGATGTTTAGAAAGCAGCTCAAACCCTCCGAGTCGTTTGCCCTGGAATCCAGGCACATGGGCAAACTGATCACAGAAACCATTGATATCCAGGCCATGATCAGCTCAACCCCGCTGATCAATATTTTTGAACATGTCCGTCAGCTCAATGTATACCCTTACGGTTGCCTGGAACAGGTCACCAGCGGCATCTTCCCCCACGTTATATTGAGCAGCTCAGATTTTAATACCCTGGGATTGTCCAACCAAACACCCGATACAACATCAGGCAAAATCCGGCTGGGCATTCAGCGCCTGATGGAAAAACAAAAATCAAGCGGCGGGTTTGGTCTGTGGTCAGCCAAGGATATGGAAAGCTACTGGCTGACCTGCTATGTGGCAGATTTTTTGCTCCATGCCCGGCAGGCTGGATATGAAGTGCCAAAAACAGCTCTGTCAAAAGCCCTTGAGCGTTTGAAAACCTATGTCCTGCGACCCAATGCCATCCACACTGAACCCTATTATAATACAAAAGGATACAGTGCTGCAGTCAGGGTATATGCCGCCTTTGTCCTGGCCCGGGTCCAGGGTATCAGTCTGGGCGATGCCAGGGCAGTCTATCAATCAGTCAAGGATGATATTGTGGGAGCGCTGGGCTTTGTTCATGCAGGCCTGGCACTGACCCTTACCGGTGACCAGGATCTTGGCCCCAAAGTGATCACACAGGCCCTGACAAAATCGCGAAACGATCAGACCTATTATGCAGATTACGGCAGCAATGTCCGGGATTTTGCCGTGTCCTGTTACCTGGTATCCACCTTTTATCCCGCATTTAAAAACACTGCTGACTTCATGTTCCTTCTCCAGGACGAACTGGATAAACACGAATGGCTCAGCACCCAGGAAAGAAACGCCCTGGTTCTGGCAGGCAGCATCAGTTTAAAAGAGAATCAGAAAACCTGGCAGGCAGACATCAAAACAGGCGATAGCATAACACCAGTCACCCATGCCGGCATAAAACAGATCACAAGTTTAGATGGTGAATCAGCCACTGGGTTTGAAATAAAAAACACCGGCTCGGACGATCTGTATTTATCGGTTATCATGACAGGATTTGAGCAACAAAAACCAGAACCTGTTTCCAAAGGCGTTCAGATAAAACGAAGATACCTGACCCTGGCCGGCGAAGCCCTGACCAAAGAAGATGAAACCCAGTTTAAATCCGGGGACCGCCTGATCACAGAACTGTTGTTTTCTGCTGACCAGAGAATGCCCAACTGCCTGATTGCAGATCTGCTGGCTGCCGGCCTGGAACTTGAAGACCCAAACCTTTCCGGCGCTACCATCATCGACGACATCAAGGTGGATAACAAAACCGTGGCCCAATGGCATTCCAGTCTTGTCATCCGTCATACTGAATACAGAGATGACCGGTTTGTGGCAGCACTGGATATCCAGGCAAAACAGACATACAGGATTTTTTATCCAATCCGGGTGGTCAGTCCGGGCAGTTTTCTGGTACCGCCGCCCCTTGTGGAAGATATGGTCAAACCCTATATCCGGGCCATTGGTGATGTCAAACCACTGATAACCATTACCAATCCTTGATCCAATCAGGGACCAGCCACAATGATGAAACGGTTAACGGTTTACAAACGCCCCCTGTTGGGAATCATCCTGCTCGGGGCGGCCCTGCTGTCCTTGGACAGAATTTTTCCGCCCAACATCCAGGGAAAAACCATCTCAACCCTGGTCACTGCCAAAGATGGTACCCCGTTGCGGGCCTTTGCAGACAACACCGGGATCTGGCGGTATCCGGCCCGATTAAATGAGATCTCTCCTTTATACCTGACCGCCCTGATCAACTACGAGGACCGCTGGTTTTACCATCACCCCGGTGTCAACCCCTTTGCCTTTATCCGGGCCCTGGGCCAGAACCTGCTGTCCGGCCGTATTGTGTCCGGCGGATCAACCCTGACCATGCAGGTTGCCAGACTGCTTCATCCCGGCAACAGAACCCTGACCGGCAAAGCATATCAGATGCTGCGCGCCCTGCAACTGGAATGGCATCTGACCAAAGATGAAATTTTAACCCTGTACCTGAACCTGGCCCCGTTCGGGTCCAACATTGAAGGAGTTCAAACAGCCAGCTTCACCTTTCTGGGCAAACAGGCCGCAGAACTGTCCCATGCCGAAGCAGCACTCCTGGCCGTCCTGCCCCAGGCCCCCAGCTTTTACAGACCCGACCGCCACCCGGACCGGGCCAAAACTGCCAGAAATAAAATTCTGGACCGGATGGAAAAATTTAACGTCTGGGATAAACAAACCATCCTTGCCGCCAAAAAAGAACCGGTGATTGCCCTGCGCTTCACCCCCCCGGTCATTGCTGCTCTGGCAGCCAGACGACTGCATAACACCCATTCAAACCAGCCCAAAATTGTATCCACCCTAAATTATGATCTCCAGATTCATCTTGAACACATACTCAAAGATTACATCTTAAAATTTTCTGACCAGGAATCCGGCGCCATCATGGTGGTCAACCATAAAACCCTGGAAGTAACCGCCTATGCCGGATCTGCCGATTTTACCAGCATTCCCCGCAACGGCCATGTGGACATGATCCAGGCTATCCGATCCCCAGGTTCTGCACTCAAACCTTTTTTATACGGCCTTGCCATGGACGAAGGACTCATCCACTCCCATTCCCTGCTGCTGGATACCCCAAGATACCAGCAGGACTATGATCCAGGCAATTTCTCCAATGGTTTTTCAGGACCAGTCACCGTGGCCAAAGCCCTGCGTATGTCGTTGAATGTACCTGCGGTTCAGGTACTTGAAGCTTATGGCCCTCAAAAGTTTTATGATTGCCTGGTCAATGCCGGTGCCCGGTTAAGACTTGCCGGAAAACCCAACCTGAGCATGATCCTGGGCGGCCTTGGAACCGACCTTGAATCCATGGTCAGACTCTATACCGCCCTTGCAAGAGATGGCATCTCAGGCAACCCCACACTCCTGCCCAACACACCCAAACAGGAAAGATATTTAATGTCACCGGGCGCCGCCTGGATCATCAGCCAGATTCTCCTGCAGCCCATGCCGGGCTTTGAACACATCAACCAGCTGGCCAACCACACCCCCATGGCCTGGAAAACCGGCACAAGTTACGGATTCCGGGACGCCTGGGCCTTTGGCATCATGGGAGACTATGTGGCCGGTGTCTGGGTGGGAAGACCAGATGGCAGCCCCTCCCCCGGCCAATACGGGGCCATCACAGCCCTGCCCCTGCTTCAACGAACCCTTGAAAGCCTTCCCCTGTCAGACTTTACAAAACCACCCCCACCCAGTGTTCAGGAAACAACCATCTGCTGGCCCCTGGGATCAAGCCCAACCAACGACCGGGAAAACTGCCAGGTCCGGCACCAGGCCTGGACACTCAACCACACAACACCCCTGACCCTGACATCACCCTTGAGCCCCTTATTAAAAACCTTCTGGATTGATCAAAACAACCACCGGGCCCAACCCTCCTGCGGCGGCATCCGGAAAGTCCAAAAGGCATTATGGCCAATGGCTGCCGAACCCTTTCTACCCAAATCCTGGCGAAGAAAACACCAAATCCCGCCCCCTTCGCCAGAATGCCCGGACCTGGCCGATTTTCCGGACAATCCGGTTCAAATTACATCCATCACCCACAAAAGCATATTGACCCGGCCACCCGGCCAGAAAACCCAGCCCTCCATCGAACTTCTTGCCCGGGGCGGACATGGAAAGTATCACTGGTTTCTAAACGGCATACCCCTGCAAAAATCTTCCAGCGAACACACAGCCTTTCTAACCCTGCCCCAACCCGGCACTTACCAGTTAGCCGTCGCAGATGAAGAAGCAAACAGCGATGTCATAGATTTTGAAGTGATTACAGAACCTTGAATTAAAATTTTTTGAGGACGGCAGGTTCTAAACCCGTATTCGGTTGAGCAGCAGGCATCAACCTTGTTCCGGCTGGGGTGATATAAATTTCAATCATCAAATGCACCGGGCGAGACAGTGATTTAAGCAGTTGTGCCTGGGTTACTTTTAAAGCTTCAAGATAGCAGATGTGTCATAGAATGATTAAAGAATGGACGTCTAAAATGAATAATGATAAATAGTAACAGGGAAAATAAAAAAATTTGAACATCAATTAAAATTTAATCAAGGAGACACCACTCATGAAAAAGCCAAGCGAATCAGCTTCAAATCTCAGAGAACTTATCAATCATGCCATCCAAGATCTTGAAATAACACCGGACGAGTATAATAAAATCATGGACTGTGCTCACGATGACAGTCATATTGACAACGAGGAAAAGGCCTTGCTAGCTCAGTTCCATCAAATGCTAAGCAATGGGACCATCAAGCGGGTAAAGGGCTGAGAAAGCCAGGCAGCATGAAAGAAGCGGTCTTGGATGCAACCTTTTGTAAAACTCATGAAATTTGTTGAGCCACCTGAAAAAAATCATCACAGACCGGCAACTTTTTAGCATTGCCATAAAAACATCCATAATGCCGGGCGTGCAGAGCAGACATGCACCGAATTTCACTGGTGCATGTCCAAAGCCAAACAAGGCCATATCATTCTGACAAAGGAGAGAATATGCATTGCGTTATGATACATCCCGCAACTTATGATAGCTGTCGACAATCAGTTGACAAGGCTTTTGAACTTTTCCCCCAGGCTGTTGCCGGAAAAAAGGTTGTGATAAAACCCAATGTTCTCCGGATCTCCTCTGCTGAAGAACACATTGTCACCCACCCGTCTTTGTTAAGGGCTGTTGTTGAAAAAGTTGAACAACTGTCCCCAGCCCAGATTGTGGTCGGTGATAATCCCGGCTTGTTCAGTTACGGGGACAATGAAAACAGCTTTGAAAAAACCGGATTGATGGCAGCGGCAAAGGGCTATTACAGGAATCTGGGCAACGCCCCTCAAAAACGAGCCTTTAATCCTGATTTTATGCCGGAAGTGGGGGTGTCCAAAGAAATTCTGGAGGCTGATATCCTGATCAGTCTGCCCAAATTTAAAACCCATGGACTGACCGTTATGACCGGGGCCATCAAAAACAGTTACGGGATCCTGCCCGGCGCGCAAAAAGCAAAACTGCACCAGATCGCCGGTACGCCTGAGAGATTCCATGAGCTCATCGTAGAAGTGTTTCAACTCCGGATCCCGGATTTGTTTATCATGGATGCAATTGTGGGAATGGAGGGAAATGGTCCGGCCTCCCCTGATCTGAGAGAAATCGGCCTGATCCTGGCAGCTGATAATGGGGTGGCCATGGATGGGGTGGTTGCAAGAATGATGGGACTTGATCCATCCCGGCTGCGCTTTCTTCAAAAAGCCAAAGCCATGGGGCTTGGACAGTTTGATTCCCAAATGATTCAGATAGAAGGGAAACTGCCCATCTTAAAAGATTTCAAGCTTCCACCCCTGGGAGGGGAGGCCATTGCCGGCAATCCGGCAATTCAAGAATTGATGGCATCCAAGTCCCGGATCCTGCCCCAGGCAGATCCTGCGCTGTGTACCGCCTGCGGGGCCTGTATCGACCATTGTCCGGTATCTGCACTTTCAATGCCGGATGCTGTTCCTGTGGCTGATGCAGATCTGTGTATCCGGTGTTTCTGCTGTCAGGAAATCTGTCTGGAAAAGGCCATCACTCTGAAATAAGAAAAGCAATTATGAGCTCTATTTTAGAATCTGCCATTGATTATATAAATCAATGCTACGAACTTTCTTCAACCCAGATCAATCAACTGGCGCACAACTTTTCCGCTGAGATTGATCTGGGTATCAGTGGGGAAAAAAGTTCATTGGATTCAGTCATTACATTTATGGGTCCCCCATCAGGGAAAGAAGTCGGAGACTTTATCGGCATAGACCTGGGCGGCACTAACCTGAGAGCGCTTATTGTAAATCTTAACACCAACAATCATAAGCCAAAGATCACCCATATGCTCAAACGCCGGTTAACAAAAAAAGAGAGGTCATCCACTGCCAAAATTTTGTTTGGCGCAGTGGCGGACACGGTAAAGCAATTAATTGAAGAACATCCCATTCAAGGTGAAATAAACATTGGCTTTACATTCAGTTTTCCAGTCCGGCAAACATCTTTAACCGATGCCACTTTAAGCCGCTGGACCAAAGGATTTGACATCAAGGAAGGTCTCGGCTTAAATCCTGTTTGCCAATTGGAACACGCCCTGAAATCAAAAAACATTCCAAACATACGAATCTGTGCCATCCTTAACGACACCACAGGCACTCTGTTATCCGGTGCTTATTTGAAACCGGAAAGCGACATGGGAATGATTCTGGGCACAGGCACCAATATCTGCTTAAAAGTTGCTGTATCAAAGGTTAAAAAAACCATAGCCAACCATGAGGGGGCTTATGTTTATATCAATCTTGAATCTGGTAATTTTAATAAAAACCTGCCGTCCACGGTGCATGACAAGCAACTGGATTCAGGTTCGAACAATGTAAATGAACAACTGGAAGAAAAAATGGCAGGGGGAAAATATCTGGGACTGATCACCAGTTTCCTGATCAAAGACCTGCATTCAAAACACTGGCTCTTCAACCGCCACCCTGCAAGCCAATTGGATCAACTGGATCAGATGCATTCAACCCACCTGTCCAGGGTCAAAGAAACTGCTGATTTAAGTGGCGCTAACACAGTATTAAACGAGTTTGGAATTGCTCATACAACCATGGAAGATCTTACCATTTTCAAAGCAGCATGCTTTAAGGTTGTTGAACGATCCGCCTCTATATCTGCAGCACTCATTTGCGGTGCGGTTCATTTTTTGGACCCTGAGTTTTCAAAGGACCACCACATTGCCATCGATGGTTCTTTATTTGAAAAATATCCAGGATATAGACAGACCATGGAAAAGGTCATCACAACTTATTTTAAAGCCCACGCTTCAAACATACACCTCTTCCATGCAGAGGATGGTTCAGGAATCGGAGCAGGTATTGCCGCTGCAGTTGCCGCAGGACTAAAGGCCAAGGCTTGAACTTTATCGTTTTTGAAGGTACGGTAACAAAGCGCCATGAAAACAACTCTTTTATTGATTTATGTATATTTTCTCATGGTATGCGTGTCTATGATTGTGGTATATACTATTTATTCTAAAATAAGGATTGCAGATGAAAAAAGCATTAATATTCATTAGCCTGTTTTCTTTAATTCTTTGTTCTCTTTGTTTTTCTGACGACAAAACGATTTTTGTGGTTGAAAGCTATCATACAGAATATCCCTGGGATATCAGCTATAAAAAAGGCATAGAGTCTATCCTGGGAAAGGATTATACCCTTGTTTATTTCCAGATGGATACAAAACGCCTGCCAGTTGAGCAATTTGAACACCGGGCCCAACTGGCATTTGAGATGTATAAAAAAATCAATCCCATATTGGTGATGCTGGGGGATGATAATGCCCTCAAGTTCTTGGGACCGAAATTTTCAAAAACAAAAACACCCGTGGTTTATTTTGGAATCAATAATAATCCCAGGGATTATAATGTCACCCATTATGACAATATCACAGGCGTTCTGGAACGCCCCCTGTCAATTCCATCGATTGTGTATTTGAACGACATCATTGAGCCGAAACTGGAAAAGCTTCTTATTTTATTTGACTCTGGCATCTCATCAAAGGCTGCTATCCAGGTGATGTTTTCTGACAGAACATCGGTTAAATTGGCCAACATTCAAATTGATTTAAAACTGATTGGTGACTTTTCTGAATGGAAAAAAACAATTTCAGATGCACAAAAAAATGGTTATGGCGCTGTTATCCTTGGTCTTTATCACACCATTGTGGATGAAAACAAAAAACACGTAAGCCACAATCAAGTCATTGAATGGACATCCATAAATACGCCTGTCCCGTCGTTTGGATTCTGGGATTTTTCCGTTGGGGCTGACAAGATGATCGGAGGTCGGGTGACGACAGGCTTCAGTCAGGGAGAAGAAGCCGCAAAGATGGCCAAAGAGATCCTTGGGGGCAAAAAAATAAGCCAGATATCTCCGGTTATGGAAAAAAAGAACCGGTTTTTATTCAGCCGCTCTCAATTAAAAAAATGGAAAATCACATTGCCGGAAAACATTTCGTCCAAGGCCGATTTTATTGAATAAAAAAAATTTAGAAGATCTTTTTCAGGTTTCCATATATACGGTTACACTCTTTTTTTAAGGCAAAAGGCCACAGATAAGGATATCTTCTCAGTCTGCGGCCTTGTGCTTTTTTTGCCCTGAAAAAATCAGGGGTATACTATACTTCAGGTCTTGGATAAAGCCCGGATCGTTCTACGATCTCGGGTACTTTTTCTTCCCATTCAATGGCCATGATATGGAATCCTGAAACGCCTTTGACTTCCTTGAGTTCCCGGATATGTTCCACGCAGATGTCAATGCCTTCCTGGGCCTGTTTTTCCTTGGGAACCCCGGCCAGACGGGCAATGATCTCATCCGGCACATCCATGCCAGGCACCCGGTTTTTCATGTATTTGGCCATACCCACCGATTTCATGGGGGTCATTCCGGCCATGATAAATGTCTGTTCCGTAAGCCCTCTATCTGCTGCCCGTCTGATCCACTCTTTAAATTTATCAATATTGTAGATACACTGGGTCTGGATAAACTCAGCCCCACAGGCAATTTTTTTGGCCAGCCGGGGCACCCGGATTTCAAAGGGATCGGCAAAGGGATTGGCAGCCGCCCCCACGAAAAGCCTGGGTGGAATTTTGATATCATCTCCCCCTAAAAATTTGCCTTCATCTCTCATGTGACGAACCGTCTGAACCAGCTGCATGGAGTCCAGATCATGCACATTCTGGCCCTGGGCACAATCGCCAAAACTCTGATGATCCCCGGACAGACACAGCACATTTGAAATCCCAAAAGACGCTGCGCCCAGGATATCACTTTGAAGGGCAATCCGGTTTCTGTCCCGGGTGACCATCTGGAGAACCGGTTCAATGCCCATGAGTTTGAGGTGGATGCAGGCGGCAAGGGAGGACATGCGGGTCATGGCGGTCTGATTGTCCGTAACATTCACCGCATCTACATGATTCTTGATCAACAGACCTTTTTTCTTTACCTCCTGGGCATCTGAGCCCCGGGGCGGACCACACTCGGAGGTTACGCCAATATGACCTGCCTTTAATACCTTTTCCAGATTCGAGGGTGTATTTAAAGTGCTCATATGTTCACATCCTCCCGTCTTACGGTTCTTGGACCACCAGCCCGGTCTGTGGACCAGTTCTTGATCGGGGCAACCTTTTCATAATCATCCAGCTTGTCCAGGGCTTTGAGCCGGTCAATAATCAACTGCCAGGCACAATCAACATCTTTTCCCAGTTCACATTTTCCATTGGTTGAACCGCCGCACGGTCCATTCATCAAGCGTTTGGCACATCGGGAGACCGGACAGATCCCGCCGGTTCTGGCCAAAATACAGGCCCCGCAGGCCTGGCATCGCTCGGTCCACAAGCCTCTGTCTTCATTGGCCCCCAGGCAGATGGTATTCACACCGGGAATCAAGGGTGTGGTCAAATATTTTTCTGCAGCAAACTGAACCCCAACGCCACAGGCAAGAGAAATAATGGCATCATATTCATCAATCCTGGGACGAATCTCTTCAAGATACTCATGATCGCACTGTCTTTCCAATGTTTGTTCGCTGATCACTTTTTCATCTCCCTGGGTGATAAAATACATCCTCAGGGCAGAAGCCAGTATCTCAACTTCTTTTTTACCCCCTGCCTCACACACAGTCACGCACTCGTTACACCCAAGAATCAGAATCCGTTTGAACGCTTTGACTTCATCGATGATCTCTTCAATCGGCTTTTTTTCTGCTATTATCATAGAAGGCCCTCATATTTAACAATTGTTAATTTTTATTCTATGCTGCATCTTTTCTTTTCTGTTTGGCCATCCGAATGGGACTTGGCCCCAATCTTTTTATCACCTTATCCATCTCAATGGAATATTGAGCAAACAAAGGGCCTTCAGCAGAAGACAGATTGTATATTTTGACCCGTTCTCCGCCCACACCCACTTTGTCTAAAATTTTTTGGGCCTGCTCAACGCGCTTTCTTGCCCGAAAGTTGCCTTCATTATAATGGCAGTCCCCTTCCCTGCACGCAACCACATATACCCCGTCTGCGCCTTTTTCAAAGGCATGAAGAATATGAATAATGTCAACTTTTCCACTGCATGGAACACGAATAATTCTAAAATTTGCCGGGAGTTTCAATCTCATGGAACCTGCCAGGTCCGCAGCTGAATACCCTCAATAATTACAGCAAAATGCCAGAATCACAGGTATAAATTCATTTGTCATATGACCCCCTCCAGCAAAGCATCCACCTTGCTGAGCAACTGATTATCTTCATACCAGTTCAATTTTATTGTTTTGGCCGGACATTCAGAGGCACAGATACCACACCCCTGACACAGTGCCGGATCAATATAGCTGACCCCCATTTCATTGATCACCGGCACATGATACGGACAGGACCGGACACAAACCAGACAGGATGCACAGCCTTCCTGATTCACCTCTGCCGTGATCGAAGACAGGGTCAGGTATTCCTGGGCAAGGAATGTGGTTGCCCGGGACGCTGCAGCCATGGCCTGGGCAATCGTCTCTGTGATTAATTTGGGCCCATGGGCTGTGCCGCAGATAAAGATCCCTTCTGTGGCTGCATCAATTGGTCGCAGTTTAACATGGGCTTCCATAAAGAACCCTTCTGCATTCCGTCCGGTTTTAATAATGGTGGATAACTCTTCAGTATCCGCAGCTTTCACGCCCGCACTCAACACCACAAAATCAGCTTCAGCCTCAATGCGGCGACCCAGCACATGATCGGAAAACTCAACCAGCATCTTTCCGTTTTCTGCCTGGGTGACCTGGGGTTTTTTTTCAGGGTCAAACCTGAAAAAGATCACCCCCAGATTTCTGGCTTTGGTATAAAACTCTTCCAGCATGGCATACATCCGCATATCCCGATACAGGATGAAGACCTCTGTATCCGGATTTGCCTCTTTTATGGCAATGGCGTTTTTCACTGCATTCTGGCAACAGACCCTGGAGCAGTTCGGGTTGTCTTCATTACGGGAACCCACGCATTGAATCATGATCACCCGGTCCGCATCAACCGTCCTGCCATCTTCAATCAGATCGGCCAGTTCAAGCTGGGTCACAACCGACTCACTGTCATTGTACATATATTCTGTGGGCTGGTACTCAGTGGCACCCGTGGCCACGATCATCACCCCATGGTCAATCTTTTTTTCCTCCATGGAAGAACCCGCCAGAACCGTGGTTTTAAAATTGCCTTTATATCCGCCAAAACCCACAACCAGTGCCTGCTTCAAAACATCAATATGTTCATGATGCTCCACAATATCGATCAGATCCTTTACATAGGTCTGGATATCATCCCCTTCAATGGTATGGTAAAGCCGCCTGGCCAGGCCACCCAGGCAATCTTCCTTTTCAAGCAAAGTAACATGGTATCCCTGGTCTGCCAGAACTTTGGCCGCAGTCATACCGGCAACACCGCCACCAATGACCAGGGCTTTGTCAATCACTGAAATCCGCTTGTCATGAAGCGGGCCCAGGGTTGCCACCCGGGCCACGGCCATGCGAACCAGATCCATGGCTTTTGCCGTGGCCTGTTCAGGCTCATGATAATGCATCCATGCCCCCTGATTTCGGATATTGGCCATTTGAAACAAATATTTGTTCAAACCAGCCTCTTCCAGGGTAGCCATAAAAATACCATCATGGGTTTTGGGCGTACAGGATGCCACCACCACCCGGTTCAGCTGGTACTCGTTAATCAACTCTCTGATCGCCACCTGGGTATCCTGGGAACAGGTAAACAGGTTGCCGCCGGTGTAGACCACATTGGGCAGTGTCCTGGCATATTCTTCCACCCGAGCCACATCAATGACTCCGGCAATATTGATCCCGCATTTACAGACAAACACACCGATTCTGGGCTCTTCTCCCAACACATCTCTTTGATCCGGCATAGTCTTTGTCCGGGTACAGGAATGCCGGGCCGGGGCCAGTTTGATTCCAGCCGCACCAGCAGAGCCTGATGCTTCGGTCACCGAAGAAGGGATATCCTTGGGGCCCTGGAAAGATCCGGACACATAGACACCCGGTCGGGAGGTCTGCAAAGGGTTAAACGTCGATGTTTTAACAAAGTTGTATTTATCCAGATCCACACCGATCCGATGGGCCAGGTCCACACTCTCTTTAGGGATCACAAGCCCCACGGAAAGGATGACCATATCAAAGACTTCCTGCTGTATACTGCCCTGTTCATCTGCATATTGCAGGATCAGGTTATCGGTTCCCGGCTCCTCAACAATGGAGTGAATTCTGGATTTGACAAACCTCACCCCATTCTGATCTGCTGCCCGGTTATAATATTTTTCATAATCTTTGCCAAAGGTCCGCATGTCCATATTAAATATGGCAGCATCCAGTTCTTTTTCAGAGTGTTCTTTGGCAATCATGGCATCTTTAATGGCATACATGCAGCAGACAGACGAACAATACCCATTGCCGCATTTATTGGTATCCCGTGATCCAATACACTGGAGCCAGGCAATTTTCTCAGGCTCTTTTTGATCGGAAGGCCGGACCAGGTGCCCCATGGTGGGGCCGCCGGCACTCAGGATCCGTTCAAACTCAATAGAGGTCAACACGTTCTGTGACCGCTTGTACATATAGATATCGTCAAGGCCGGACGGATCAAAGGTTGTGGCGCCGGTGGTCATGATCACCGATCCCACATTCAGATCCCTGATTTTAACCTGCTGGCTGTGATCAATGGCTCCAGCCAGACAGGCATCCACACACTGGTAGCATTCAGAACAGATCCCGCAGGACAGACAACGGGCAGCTTCCTGTTCGATCAAGTCTTCAGCAAGGTTGGCTGTTACTTCTTTAAAATTACCAACCCTGGCTTGCACACTGATTTTTTCAGGTTTTGGACGGGCCAGTTTCGGCACATCAAGGAGTTGAGGTTTTTCATACTCCCAGTTTTTTTTGCGCCCTGCTTTCAAATCCTCTTTATTGATAAACCGGTGAATGGATTCAGCCGCCTGTTTGCCCGAAGCAATGGCATCCACCACGGATTTGGGTCCATAAAACGCATCGCCGCCGGCAAACACCCAGTCAATGGGGGTTTGCAAGGTTAATGGATCTGCCTGAAAACCACCTGGCGGTGTCAGTTTTATCCCTTCTTTGTCTGCAAAATTCAATTCCCCCATCTGGCCGATGGAAACAATCACGGTATCAGCCTTATGACAAGTCAGTTTGCAATCATCATACTTGGGGCTGAACCGGCCATTTTCATCAAAGACCGACGTACATTCTTGAAATTCAACTTCACTGACCCGGCCATTTTCTTCAAGAAATCGTAACGGCCCCAGGCTGTTGACAATCTTGACCCCTTCTTCAAGGGCTTCTTCAATTTCATAATCCCAGGCCGGCATTTCCTCCCGTTTTTCAAGACACACCATGGTGACATCATCAGATCCCAGTCGCCGGGCAGTCAATGCCACATCCACAGCCACATTCCCGCCGCCAATGACCAGCACTCTGCCGGACAGTTTTTCAGCCCTGCCAAGGGCTGCGGCCCTGAGAAAATCCGTGCATTTGATCACACCTGCACTATTTTCACCTTTAACCCCCAGACCACGCGACCCATGGAGTCCGGTGGCCATGAACAGACTGGCGTATCCCTCTTTTTTAAGGCTTTCCAGGGTAATGTCTTTTCCAAACTCAACCGAGGTTTGAATGTCCACACCCAGTTGCTCAATCACATCGATCTCTTTTTTAAGCTCGGCTTTGGGCAGACGATATTCCGGAATTCCCACGGCCATCATGCCGCCTTTGACCGGCAGCTTTTCAAATATGGTAACCCCATATCCTTTCTGGGCCAGATAATAAGCAGCAGTCAATCCTGCCGGGCCAGAACCCACAATAGCGATTTTTTCATCCCGTTTTTCCGCTATTGTCGGAACATAGGGATTGCCGCCGGAAAAGTCCATCTCAGCCAGATACCGGTGAAGATACTGGATGGCTAAAGGCTCGTCCGCATCTCCCCGTGTACAGGCTGATTCACACGGATGGTGGCAGACCCGGCCGCAGGACCCGGGAAACGGATGCTCGGCTTTAAACAGCTTGAGGGCTTCTTGATTTTTCCCCTCTTTCATCAGGGCGATAAATCCCTGAATACTGACATGGGCAGGACAGGTGGCTTTACAGGGTGCTGTGGATCGTTTGGAAATCCCGTATCCACCCGGGATGGCTTGTTCGTATTGCTTGAAAATGGCTTTTCGCAGCGCAAGGCCCTGGTTGTGTTCACTGGGGACCTGAACCGGGCAAACCTTGGCGCACTCCCCGCAGGAGGTGCATTTTAACAAATCTACATATCGTGGGTTTTCCCGGACTTTGGCAGTGAAATTGCCCTCTTCACCACCCAACTCGATTAGCTCAGTATTGGTTAATAACTCAATATTCAGATGCCGGCCGACCTCGACCAGTTTGGGTGAAATGACTCACATGGTACAGTCATTGGTCGGAAATGTTTTGTCCAGTTGAGCCATCATGCCGCCAATGGCATAGGATTTTTCAACCAGATAAACATAATAACCGGAATTGGCTAAATCGAGGGCTGACTGCATTCCTGCAATTCCACCGCCCAGCACCATGACGGAACCGATAAGATTATTTTCTGGCGTTACGCTCTGGGCCATTATTTTAACCTCCTAACCTGATATTCAAGCATTACATGAAAAACGATAAACCCTGTTTGCACCTATTTATTCCAACCAGCCTCTTACGAAACGACGGGTGGCATTCCGGGTAAAAAAACCTGATCATTGAGCTTACCCAACCAATCAGGCATTTGTTTCAATATTTCTTAAACAATTCGGTTTGGTTACATAAAATAAATCTATAACCCTTGCAATTATCCAGCTTCTAAGTAAGAAAAAGGCCTTTTTTTGTCAAGCATTATTTCAAATTAAATCATTCCCGGGAGCATCGAACTTAAGACGGGACATACAATGCATTATCCAGCAAAAGATGACCCAACCAGGACAATGCAGTTTGGTCCCACCCAAAATTCTGTTTGACAAATGCCGGGGCATTATCATAATATTTAGTTAATTTGCTAGTTAACGAAATTAGGTTGTCAGCGCACTATCTTTTAGTGATGAATGGAAATCAGGAGGACAATATGAATACAAATCGAATCAATCCAACCCAGGCCCTCTGCCCCACGGCCCAGCCCGGAAAAGGGCTTTCTTTTCTGGACCGGTATCTGACCTTGTGGATATTTACCGCCATGGCTGTTGGGGTTCTTTCCGGCTGGCTTCTGCCCGGTGTCAAGAATTTTGTCAATTTATTTACAGTGGGAACCACCAACATTCCCATTGCCATCGGTCTCATCCTGATGATGTATCCGCCCTTTGCCAAGGTGCGGTATGAAGACATGCCGGATGTGTTCCGGAATGTTCGCGTTCTGGGTCTGTCCCTGCTCCAGAACTGGATCATAGGTCCTTTTCTGATGTTTTTTATCGCTATTATTTTTCTCCGAGGGTATCCGGAATACATGGTGGGCCTGATCATGATCGGCCTGGCCCGGTGTATTGCCATGGTCATTGTCTGGAATGAGCTGGCCAGGGGGGATACTGAATATGCCGCCGGTCTGGTGGCTTTTAACAGCATTTTCCAGGTGATTTTTTTCAGTGTCTATGCCTGGTTTTTTCTCACGGTACTGCCACCTTTGTTCGGTATCCAGGCCACGGCCGTGGCCATCACCATCGGCCAGATCGCCGAAAGCGTGTTCATCTATCTGGGCATCCCCTTTATTGCCGGTGCCCTGACCCGGTTTATCGGTGTCAAGGCCATGGGCCGGGAACAATATCATGCCGTGGTGGTCCCTAAAATCAGTCCTTTAACCCTGATTGCCCTGCTCTTTACCATTGTGCTCATGTTCAGCCTTAAAGGAGATCTCATCGTCCAGATCCCCATGGATGTGGTGAGGATTGCCATTCCGCTGCTGGTTTATTTTGTAATCATGTTCCTGGTATCCTTTTATATGGGGAAAAAGGTCGGGGCTGATTACAAAAAGACAACCACCCTGGCCTTTACCGCTGCCAGCAACAATTTTGAGCTGGCCATTGCCGTTTCCATTGCCGTCTTCGGTCTGAATTCCGGTGCGGCCTTTGCCGCTGTTATCGGGCCCCTGGTGGAAGTGCCGGTCATGATCGGCCTTGTCAACGTGGCCTTCTTTTTCCAGCGCCGGTATTTTTGAGCACCGTCATAAGGTGATATTGATCAGCAGTCACAGGGTTTTGTGTCTGGCAATGATCCTTTTGCATTAAAAAAACTGAGGGAAAACAGTATAACAGGCAAACAGTTTTGATTGAAAAATGAATGGGGTATTCATGGATGATTTGATCAGCATAACAAAGGCATTGGCCGACAAAGGCCGGATGAGGGTTATAGCCGCATTGCTGGCGTATGATGAGCTTTGTGTGTGTCAGATTGTGGAAATGCTTGGCCTGGCCACTGCGACCGTGTCCCGCCACATGAGCATTCTGCAGAGCGCCCGGCTTGTCCAAAGCCGCAAAGAAGGAAAATGGGTTTATTACAGGTGTGCAGAATGTTTCCCAGGGGCTTTGCGAAGCTGGCTGATCGAATCTTTGGATGACTCACAGACCTTTAAAGCAGATCAATCCATACTGAAAAAAATTCTTGCCGGTGACCGCGACAAATTGTGCCGAACACAAAAAAAAGCAAGGCTGACAAAAAAAGAGGATTGAGTATGTTATACAACAGACAAACATTGTGTCTGTAGGAAAAAATCTGCGGGTATCATCACAGCAAACGCTTACCGGTCTTCCAGCGGTATCCTGATCGGTATGATCGAGATTGTCAGTGACAGCCCCTCTTTATGAAACCCGGAAATATTTTAGCCCGAATATTTCCGGGTTAACTG
>JBDRPM010000182.1:0-2222 GCA_043827005.1 Pseudomonadota bacterium
CCGAGGTCCCGCCGGATTTCAGGGTGGCGACCTTCATTTCCTCCTGACTGCTGGGAACATAGCAAAGGGTGTCCCCTTCAAAGGAAGGGTCCACGCTGTATAATGGCTTTGGGGGATGAGGATTGTCTATGGCCCGGTTCATTTTAACCCATCTTTTTGATATATAAAATTAACCTGTTGTAATTACAGTCGGTTTCATTCATTGGGAATGCAGTTATGGCACTACTTTTGTTCATTTTTAATAATTTTTTTGATTGTTCTTCCCGGATTAGGTTTCAGTCCCAGCACATTATATATTTTTTGCTGGTCTGGTTCAGGCTGAGTACTTTTTCTTATATGAACAACATCACCATTTTTGCATTGCATGGTTATCGTCACACGGCTCTGGCCTGTCAAAAACTTTCTTAAATCATCCCAGCTTGCATGAATACCCGATTGTTTCAACCGGTAGCGGATACTGTGGACCAGGTGATATGCAATCAATGTTATGAAAAGATGACCGGTTACCCGATCGGTTATCTGATGGAAAACAGGCCTGAGGCCAAGCTCGGATTTCAATGAACGGAATACCGCTTCCAGGTCAGTCAGCATGGTATAGGTATGCCAAAGATCAGATTCATTCATGTCTATGTGACTTGTTCGCAGGCAATACACTCCGGGAAGACTATCTTTTGTTTCAGGGATATTTTTTTTCTCCCAGATTATGTTTGTGGCATTACCGGCTTTTTCATTTTGGGTGACCTTTATGTCATACTGTTTTGCGGCTTTTGAAAATTTTTGTTTGATTCGGCCGATCTGCTCAAGAACCTTTTCATATTTTTTAAGGCATCTGGGCTGGTTCAAGCCTTTTTCAAGTTTAGCCATGGCTTCTTCAAATCGCCTGGTAAACCCGTGGCTGATAGCGGCTTCTTTCTTCTCCCGTTGGGTTGAATGACAGTACAGCAAAGCCTCCTTGGTTTCAGGATCAATCACCTTCTGTGCCTTAACAGTGCATTGATCGTCCTGTTTCACTATAACGGCTTGTTCCGGATCAAATTCCCGGTGCCTGTTCCGGCTGACCACAATATAGGAATACCGGTTTTCTTTAAGCCATTGAACATTTTCGTTTGTGGCTATTCCCGCGTCCATTACAATGGTGGCTTTTTCATCCCCTTCAAGGCCTTTGATCATTTCCGATAATGTAGATGATTCAACCACGTTACCTTTAAATATTTTGCTGCGTTTGGGGAACCCACTGCCGTCCAGTACAAGCCCCAGGGTAACAAGTGGGCAATCCGAGCGTTTCTCTTTGGAATGCCCGTATTCAGCCACCTCGTTAAATAATCCGCTGCCTTCAAAATAGGTGTTGGTAAGATCATACAGGGTAAGGGTCTCTTTAAGGTTGAACAGGTGCTTTTCTTTCTCGAACAGGCTTTGTTCTATGGATTGTTTGTGTTTGACAAGCTGATCAGATACCTGATACATCCTGTAAAGGGTGGTGTCGTTAAAGTCATAATTGATCAGCTCCCCCAGCCCTGATATGTTCTGAAGCCAATAGTGTGTTGAAAGCTCACTGCCGGGAGTACACATGCGACCAATAATGCTTCCTGTTACAGCCGCGAGCGCAGGCCCGGTGAATCCAATTTTTTTAAGTTTTTCATCCAGCCCCAATAATCGAAATGTCTCAAGCGCCACATGTTCACAGCTCACGCTGCGGGGTCTGAGCATGTTCAGGCTGTTGATATCTATATCCCTGTAATCTTGCTCATCGTCAGATACAGGCTGCTTTTGTGACTGAATTATTCTTGCGGCATACATCTGGGCGGCCTGTTCGATACTTTCTGATGATTCAAACAGGGTGTTCTGTCCACTGATAATATCCTGGATTCGGGAGCAAAGAATGGACCACTGTTCCCGTGGAGTCTCAAAATTAGTTCCCAGATTCAGTAATGTGTACTGATGGATTTTTTTTCCGGTCCTCTGGGATTCGACAAGCCGGTAAGTATAATATTGGTTACCGTCTTTTCTGCTTTTAATGGTAGTTCTTCTTATATACATGAGAAGCATGAAAACATAGAGTCAACAGGAAGTCAACAAAATTTAAATTTTATGGCACTACATTGGCCAAACCTCAAGGGACTGATTTTTAACCAACTGAAATTATAGAGTATAATTTTTTAAAGACGCTGAATTTTTGCGGGTTTATACCTTTTTTGCAGGAAAATTCAAAAAGATGGGCTAAC
>JBDRPM010000183.1:0-33479 GCA_043827005.1 Pseudomonadota bacterium
TGATAGCTTATACCATGAAGATTAGAATTCATGAATTGGCAGCAAAAGAGTTTGATGACGCAATTATGTGGTATGATCAGCAGTCTGAAGGTTTGGGAAAACGATTTAAAAAAACAGTTAAAGATAGTATTGAAAAAATAAAAAATAATCCTGAATGGTACCTGAAAGAGTCAAGTGATCTATATAAAACCTACATACCCAAATTTCCATATAAAGTTCTTTTCACAGTAGAAAAACACGTAATTATAATTTGGGCAATTGCCCATATGCATAGAAAACCCTGGTACTGGCAATCAAGAATCAGTTAATCAAAGAGTCAAGAATAATTATCCTTACGGAAAATCTCAAAAATTTCCAGACTATCAATGATACCAGATCAAATCTTGATAAATTTACAGGTGTTGACTTCCTACATTTCAAGTCTCATATCCTGGAAGGGAATATCCTGTGGACTATCTGTTAAACCTGTTCAAAAAACTATAGGCTTTTGATAATCTGAAAAACAAGAACAAGCAAATGCCCCAAAAAAAACAATTAATATCTTTTTTGAAAGATGTTGAAATTTTCCCCCTATGGCAGTATGATTTTATCACACTGCCATAGGAGACAAACCATGCAACAAGAAAAAGCCGAAAGAATTACAATAACCCTTCCCCCTGATATGCTGGCTGCAATAAAGAAAAAAGTCGGCTCTGGTTCTTACGGGTCCACAAGTGAATTAATCAGGGAGGCTATGAGGTTATGGCAAAAAAGAGAAGAAGAGCACCAAACAAGACTTTCTGTAATCCGTGAACGGTTGGAACATTCAGCCAAAAATGGGACCCCCGTTCCACTCAAAACGGTATTTAAAAGCATTGAAGCACTACACAATCAGCGCATAAAAAAGAACATCTAATGAAAAAATATGATGTTTATTTAATGCCGGATGCAATCAAAGATCTTGAAAATATATATAACTATATCACCGAAGAAAGCGGTTTTCCAGAAAGAGGCTGGTCATATATTGAGAAATTAAAACTAAAATGCCAAAAGCTGGAAATAGCCCCTTTAAGAGGTCAGACGCGTAATGATTTAATGATAGGCGTAAGAATATATCCCCTTGATAAAAAGACGGTTGCAGCTTTTCTGGTCGATGAAGATAATCAAATGGTGAAAATTTTGAACATATTTTTTGGCGGCCAAGATTATGAGGCAATCATGTCACCCTTTAAAACAGATTAGCCCCGACAATGGCTTTTTTTATAACAATGAAACTCCTTAAGTGTAGCGACCTGATTCATGATCGCCTTGCTTTACAGGTGTTGACTTATATCTTTTGGGGTTTTGCTGCCTTTCGGTTAAAAATTCACCCAGGATTATCCCTGATACTCAACGTCATCGGATCTTTAGAAAACGGAAAAATGAGACAGAAGGCCCCCTTACTTTAGATCAGTTATTAGACGCTCGTTTTAATGAATTCATAGCGACAGATCATATTGCTCAGGAAAAAAAACGGGAGCCCAGTATTTAATTTTTGCAATACCCTATTTTTTGATGTACCGTTTTTACTGAAAGCTTTCCAACATTGACTGAGGAAGGAGATTTAGTGAATTTTTCCGGTTACCAGCGCCGGGGTTCCAAGAGAAGATATCCCATTAAATTCTCAGAACCACCTACCCAAAAGAATAAAAACAAATGGGACAAAATCATTGATACCTTCATGGAAGGCAGCATTGATGAACTGAAGCAAAGATACAAAAACGGCACCAGGGGAAGAATTTTTGAGATATTAGTGAAAAAATCTCTGGACCACCTTGGAATAAAGCATGAAGCCGAGCCAGTATTTGAACATATAGAGCCTGATCCATGGTATGTTGACCTTTCATCTCAGCATGAAGATTTGAAATTGAGGACTCATGACTTTTACAATCCAGATTATTTCTTACCAGATGGATCTTGGCTGGAAGTTACTTTATCCGAAAATACTGCTTATAAAAAATTGTTCAGATATGGTCATCAGGCACCATTCTTAAAAGTCGTATGGATAGATGAGGACACAGGACTCCATAAGGAAATTGCTCAAGGTGTTGAGTTTCCAAATGCTACGGTTCAATATATTCAAGATTGGTTCCCTGAATTATTGTCTTTATCAAGTGGTCAAAAAATCGTTGATCGTTTTTTAGAACTTAAAAAGCTCAAAGACATCATCGGATGACATATTAGGAGAGCGTTTTCTATTGCTAAAAACATCAAACAGGCATGGTACAGGGATAGGGAAACCAGGTGAGCCTGTAAAAAACAGGCCCCACTTGGGTGATATCATTTTGCAAAAATATGAAGGTATACTTCATACTGGCTTTGAGGATCTGAAACGATTTGAGCGGATAGACCGGTTGGAAAAGCCTGTTCTGGATTTTATTTTTTCGGGTAACAAGAAAAAAATCATTGAGGTTCATGAATTTCTTTCAGGATATCCTTATGCATTTACCATAAGAACCAAGAAAGGACTTGACCTGTGGAGCCTTCCAGAACGGGGCGTGCGTAACGCTTACGTGTTCATCTCAAGATTTCCCAAACTTATAAAATTCATACAAACATATGAGCTTGAAATACCTGATGATTTATGGGGTGTGATATTTGGATATCCGTTACCTGAAGTCCATCAATTCACATATGATTGGGATACTTGGATTGAAAATCAAAAAAGAAAGGGTCGGTGAAATAAGGCCAACTCAAGCTAAAAAGAGAACCAGCATTACTTCTGAGGTTCATGGTTTCGGAAAATTGGAATTGGGTCAACAATCTGTCAACTATCAATGACCCTGTCGGCAAGTCGAATTGGCGTAGGAATCTTCTGTTATTGGTGACTCAGTTTATAACGAAATAGGCGTGGACTACTCGCATCACAAGCCCCGTTTTTAGGTGAAAATTTACCCCGGACTATCCCTGTAAGTCTCGCTTTTTTCTAAACTTCTCCGAACACCACCTATGGTATGGATTGTTTTTTGTACTGACACAGGCATGTTTTACCTCTCCTGATCCAGGCTTGTTTTTTCAAGGACAAACAGATCTCCATAGCCCGGCTTGATCGTGAGCAATTGCGTTGGATTCAACCCCAGGTACTGGCAGAGCATCACCCGGATCACCCCGCTGTGGGTGATGACCAGAACAGGGGCGGCAAGATTCTGACATAGATTCTTGAAAAAAGGTGAAACCCGCTCATACAGATCTGCAAAACTTTCTCCTTCCGGGGGACAAAATTGCCTGATCTCTTTTCCTCTTTGATCAAACAGTTCAGGCATGGCCGCTTTGATATGACCAAAGGACTGGCCATCCCAGGTGCCCAGATTGATTTCATTGAGCCTGTCATCAAAATAAATATTTTGTTTTGCCTCTTTTTTTTGAGAAAGAGGACAGATGATGGCTGCTGTCTCCCGGCACCGTGAGAGTGTGCTGGTATAAATAGAGTCAAATTGAATCCGGGCAAGCGCTTTTTTCCAGAACAGGGCCTGGGATCGACCGGTCTCATCTAAGGGCACATCAGTCCGACCGATGAACCGTTGGGTTTCATACCCCTGTATCTGCCCGTGACGCAGCAAAAAAAGCCTGGGCTGTTTATTGAAGAATTTCCCGGATAGATCGGCCTGCAGCTGCCTGGATCCGGGACTGTATCTGTTGAGTAATTTCATATCGTTTTAAAATAGGGGTTTTGGCCCAGGGTTCCTGTTGGCACTTGTCTATAAAACGCTGACGATAATCCAGCTCCAGCCGGTTCCCGATGCAGAGCTTATCAGCAAAATAGACAATCTCTTTTTCGGTTAGGGTATCACCCGGAGTCAAGGTCATATGTTCGGCCACAATGTCGGCGGCCTGGAAATATCCAAAGGACTCTAGAAAACGGCTTCCTGCCAGGGCATGATTTTTTTCCTTGCGTTTAATATCATGGAGCAGGGCAGCCGCCTGGATCAGATTCATGTTCAGAGGAATATCCAAACGCTTTTTATTGTCCGGTTGAAGGTTATTTACAATGGCCCGGCCCAGTTTCAGGGCAGTTTTGGCCACTAAAAGCAAGTGCGACTGTATGGCGGTTTCGCCGGGAAGGATGCTTTGAATAAGACAGTGGCATTCCTGAAGATCCGGAATATGCATCTGCTGATATTTTTGGGCCACAGCTTCATAGCTGGTTTGAGTATCTGCATCCAGAAGAATACCCCGGTCATAAACCGGCAGGCGGACAAGACGGTCTGTTTGGGACAGCAAAAGTTTGCCCAGATTGGAATCAGACCTCATGGCCGTGATCTTAGGAATCAGGCGGGCCGGAATAATCGGGGGATGCCCGGGTGTGCGCTCAAATTCAGGAATAATGATATGGTCAGGGTGCTTCTTAAAGAGAGCCCAAAGGGCCAGGATGGTGGCAGGCCTTATGGCCGGAATATCCACAGGCAAAAGAAAAAATCCGCAGCTTTGGGGTGAAACCTGTTCTGCCCCTTTTTGGATGGACCCGAACATGCCGGTTTCATAATCCGGGTTAAATATTGTCCTGGCACCGGCTTTTTGGATACAGGGGGTTAAACAATCCCGGTTGTGTCCGGTGACCACAATGATATCTGTGATACCGCACCCTTTAAAGAGCTGGATCACCACTTCGATCATGGTTTTATCCCCAAGCTTGAGCAAAGGTTTGTAACCATGCATCCGGGAGGAAAAACCAGCGGCCGGGATCACAACAGACAGGGCAGCGGCCGGGTCAATATCCTGGTTCATTTCTTTTTTCAGGATCTGGTGCATTGATTTGCAGCCCTGATTTGGATTATTTCACCGATAATACTCACGGCAATTTCAGCTGGTGTCTCAGCCTGAATATCAATCCCGATGGGAGAATGGACCTGGCTCAAGGCTTTTTTTGAAATGCCTTTTTCCATCAGGTTTGCATAAATCTGATCCCGTTTCCTTCTGCTGCCGATCATCCCGATGTAGGCGGCATTGGTTTTCAGGGCAGCCTCAAGCACAGTCTGGTCATGAAGATGACCCCGGGTCAGAATAACGATATAGGCGTTTTTATCAATGCAAAGACTATCCATGGCAGTGCTAAACTGGTTCACCACATGAACGGCATGGGCGTTTTCAAACCGCTCCTGGTTGGCAAATTCTGCCCGGTCATCAATGACAATGGTGCGAAAATCTGTCAGATGCGCCATTTTGGCCAACTGAAGTCCCACATGGCCTGCGCCGAAAATAAACAGGGTATCCTGGGTTGTGAACGGCTCAACAATAAATTCTTCGAGGCCATGGTTATGAATCAGCGGGGTTGCGCCGGAAAAATAATTGCCGCAGACTGCATCAAATAATGGTTTTGGCACGATAGGGGAACCTTTGACGGTTCCATCGGGCAGGATCAGACATTTGTCCGTGGTAAAAGTTGATTTGGAAATTCCCTGTATCCGTGAGACCAGCACGGTTTTTTTCCCATTTTTTTCATGGTCGGCAAGCGCTGTAAAAACCTGGACCAGGGAGGGTTTAAACGGGGGAACAAAGGTTTCGATCCATACGGTCAGGTTACCGCCGCAGACCATGTCCAGCCCATCTTTGATCTTTTTGTCCAAGGTAAATTCCATGATCCGGTTCTGGGGAGCAGACATCATGTCAATACAGGCATCCATGACACGGGCCTCCACCAGACCTCCGCCAATGGTGCCGTGCAATTGCCGGTCTTTGAAAACCATCATTCTGCTGCCGCTGGTCCTCGGGGTGGAGCCCTTGTGGGCGAGGATGGTGGCCAGGGCAAAGCTGAAATTCCGATTTAATCCATCAAGTATGTGTTGTGTCAATACTTCCATTGCGTTTTTCCCTGATCTATTATTTTCCGAAACTGCACAAGGGATACCGGCACACTTTGCAGCTTGAGCAGTATCCCCCATGCCCCATTTGAATAATGTCTGATTTTGACACCTGTTCTCCAGCCAGGATCAAGGGAACAATCAGGTCAAAAATAGATGCCCTATGGTACATGACACACCCGGGAAGGCCTAAAACCGGCACATGACCGATATAGGCCAGCATGAACATGGCACCGGGCAGAACCGGGGCCCCATATGACACAATCTTTCCGCCCGCAGCCCGGATTGCAGCCGGGGTCAGGTCATCCGGATCAACAGACATGCCGCCGGTGACCGCAATCATGCCTGCACTGTCTGCTAAAAATTCTTTGATGGCAGACACGGTCATGTCCAGATCATCAGACACAATCTTTTTGTCCAGAATACGACTGCCCAGATCTTCAAACTTTTTCTGAACCACGGGGCCAAACCCATCTCGAATCCGCCCGCTATAGACTTCCGACCCTGTCACCACAATGCCGACATTCAATTGGGCAAAGGGTTTAACCTCTATGATAGGAAAATTTTTGTCGCATACAGCCTCTGCTTCAACCACCCGGCTTTGATCAATGGACAGCGGAATGACCCGGGTGCCGGCGATATCCTGACCTTTTTCAACCGTCTGATTGGTATGCAGGGTGGAAAAAATAACATCTTCAACCGAATTAAGCCGGGCCAGCCCTGAGATATTTATTTTTAACAGTCCCTGGATGTCTGCGGTAAACCCCACCTTGCCCTCCTTTGGGGAGCTGATGGATATATGGTTTCCCAGTGCTGCCCTGGCAATCCGCAAGGCTGCTTCATCTTCATGGAGTTCATTGTCCAGAGTTTTTACATAAATATGGCGCTTGCCTAAATTCAACAATGCCTCCACATCTGCAGGCGTAATCATGTGCCCCTTTTTAAAAGAGGGCCCCTTGAAAAGATCCGGCACAATTTTCGTGATATCATGGAGCAGAATTTTTCCCACTGCATCCTCAACCGGTACTGCTGTCATCTGGTCTTTTTCATAATATTTCATCGTCGCCCTCCATTATGGTCTGCCGGACAGTCCAACTTAGAAACCGTGCGTCAGCCGGTTGTTGTATGATCCGTAATCCTCCGTTTGCCGGTATAGGTATCTTTGATTTTAAATGTTTCCATTGGGAGAAATTCAAAACAGATATCCTTTGCTTTCACTGCATTTTCCATAATGGGAGAAATCGGCAAAACAGCATTGATGTCGATGTCATGGATCATGGATAGGTCAAAAGCCTTTAGTACAATCTGAACATTCATGATTCCCTGTTTTTGTGTCAGTACAGCATCAAAATCCACCACACCGGGAATTGAAAAAAACATATCATCCAGATCCGGCATGCCGAACCGCTCACCACTGGGTAACGCAATCGTGTGCATATACCGGTTTTTAATATAGTCCATTCGCTGAAACGGGCTGCCGCATGGGCAGGGATCACGCAGGAAGCGTGAAATATCCCCGGTTCTGTACCGGATCAGCGGCATGCCCTGGCGGCCCAGAGTGGTCACAACAATTTCTCCCCATTGCCCCTTCCGGGCCGGCCGGCCTGTATCAGGATCAATGATTTCAAAAAACAATTCAGTTTCCCGCAAATGATAGCCTTTGTGTTCAACACAATCAATACCGCCGCCAAACCCTGTTTCCGTCATGCCGTAATGATCAAATACCCGGCAATTTAAAATCTGTCTGATCCGGGATTTCACAAATGGGGAGACATAATCCGAAGTCAGGATGACATCCCGCACACAATCCGGGATGTGATTGTTTTTTTCTGACAACTGGCAAAGGGCCAATACCTGGACCGGCAGCCCGATGATCAGTGACGGGCGAAGGGCATTCATCGTGTTGATGGTGTGACAGAAATCAGTGATAATGCCAGAAACAATCCCATTTACGCCGATCCTGTCCATGGCGGTTTTTAACAGATCGCCTGCACTGGCCGGAGTATTGCCCGGCAGCAGAATCAAGGCAGTCTCACCGGGATTAAGCATCTGCGACAAAACAAAAGAGAAAAATTCAATGGTCTGCTCAAGATCTGCATCTGTGAAAAACATCCGTTTGGGAAAAGCTGTGGTGCCCGATGTTTCAATGGTCACAATCCGGCTGATTTCATCCTGGGAGACACATAAAAAATCATGGCTGCTTTCCTGAATATGGTGGGCAAAGGTAAAGGGGAGTGCAGTAAATTCATCAAATCCACTGATATTCTCAACACAGATCTTCTTAAGATGCTGTTTGTAAAATCCGGAGTTTTTTTTTGCCTGGGCAACGGTCTGCCTTATGGCTGCCAACTGGAACTGGTGGAGTCTTTCCAGGGCGTTGTGAGGGCCTGAGCCAATGGTCTCAAACAGATGGGTGTCAAGAAAAGAAGGGTTCATGGATGTCTGTAGAGTCCTTTTCCTTCATTACTGGTCAGGTTATAGGCACAAAACGGTATCAGCCGGCCGTCGGGTGCAACAGAATGGATACAGCAGCCTTTCAGCCGCTCCAGATCCAGATTCCATGCATCCTGAAATGCCATACCGGAAACAGAAAAGATATGGGTTCTGGACTGCCGGATAAACCGGTCCAGGCCATCTTCAAGTGCCTGGGGAAAAACCGCTTGCTGTTTGTCAGGTGCACCCCACAACCGTTTGACTGAATCCTTGGCCTGCCTTGAACCCTGTTCGGCTTTTATCGGCTGACAGCAACCACTATTGAATGACAAAAGGGGCTGAATCGTCCCATCGTCCTGAATCAAAAATTTTCCATTAAAAGAGCAGAGCGCATGTTCGCAGGATGAGGGCTTAAAATTGTTCTGCCTGAATTTTTTTTGGGTCTGGGTTTCGATCTCAGTTAAAATTTCCGGAATGGTGATCCGGTCTTTGTCTGTCGGCATGCCCTTGTGACGACCAAAATAGCTGATGGGTTGAAAATGGACCCCGCGCACACCCGGCGCATGTTCAAGGGCAAATTGCAGAATCGAACCGATCTGTTCAACATTGATTCCCGGCACCAGGGTGGGTACCAGAATGATGCCGATATCATTATCCATACAGGCGGATATGGCGGTTTGTTTTACACTAAAGAGTTTTTTTTGCCGCAATTTTTCATACACATCATCAGATGTGCCGTCAAACTGCAGAAAAACAGATGAGAGCCCTGCGGTTTTCAGTTCCTCTGCAAGACCGCTGTCTGCTGCCAGCAACAATCCATTGGTATTGAGTTGGATAAAATCAAACCCTGTTTCTTTGGCCTTGGCAATGATCCCGGGCAGATCCTTTCTCAGGGTCGGCTCTCCGCCTGAAATCTGAAGATTGCATCCCCCACTTGTCTCATACACCGATGCCAGCAGGCAGCAAATCTGTTCAAAAGAGGGGTCTTCGGCCAATTTTGAATGACCGGAATCAGCAAAACAAAAGGTGCAGTTCAAATTGCAGTTTGAGGTCACTTCAAGAACCGCTGTACAGGTATGCTGGCGATGTTCAGGACACAGGCCGCAGTCAAACGGGCAACCCTGTTGTTCTGCTGTCATGGAAAACCGTTTCACAATGGGGATTTTGGGTTTGACCCATTGGGTATAGCGTTGCTCTCCCTGCCAAATTTTTGATCGAAACAATCCATGGATGTCACAGGTTTTTTCCATATAAAGGGTGTCGTTTTCCAGAACATGGACAGCATCTATTCTCTTAAAACAATCAGGACAGATGCTCTGGGTTTTAGAAAACAGCATCATTTTAATTCCCTGACAGGTCTGAAGGGTCAAAACCGTTTTCCAAAAGGATCGCCATCAGTTGGGCATGGGATTGACTTAAAAGTGCACCGCAGGTTTCTGACCGGGGAACTGGATAGTGATCCCCAAGAATATCTTTGCATAAAATACCCGATTGAGCCTGGGTTTGAAAAAAGATCAGATAGGCCTCCTGCATCAGGGCAAGTTTTTCGGTATCAGTTTGTGCATACATGGCCAGAATACACATGCCGGCAGCAAGGATACCGCAGGCCCCATTTTCAGTCCCGCCCCCCATGCACAGGCCCCTGGCAAAATGGACCAGATCCTCATTTTCTTTGTCCAGCAAATCCAGTACCATGAGAACCATGATCTGGCTACAGCAATACCCCTGGCTTTTTAATTTTAATATTTGTATATCATTCATATTTTCCTGCTATGATCATGCAATATCCGGGTTTCAGACATCCGGTCCGGCAGGCATGGGACACCCTGCTGTCACAGACCGTACCGGAAAGCTTTTCCCAGAAATGATTCAGGCTGCCATGTTCAAATACCATCTGCCCGGCCAACTCTTTTAAAAGCCGTGTGTGGTCCTCAATCATATCAATGTGAAACCCTGCCGTCTCAATGAGCTTGATCAGTGTTAACATACTGACGGCTCCCTCCAGGCAGGAGACGGGTGTCTGCAGGTTATCCTGCTGACTGATGTAATTTTCAAACCGTTCCGGGATATACAAATCCGTCAATACCAGCCTGCTGTTTGCCTTAAGAATCTGAAAAAATGAGTTCAGGCAGGATGCCTTGTCCGGGATCAAAGAGAGCACGCACTCACAAAAAATACCATTAAAGGTAGCGGGTTTAAACGGAAGTGCAGGCAGTCTGGCTTGAACAAATTGGGGCTGAACACATTGTGAGTGCATAGCCGCATCAATCCCCACAGACCGGATCCCATGATTTTTCAGAAGATATCGGCTGGTCATGCCATATCCGCATCCTGCATCCAGAACCAGATCGGTTGGACTGAAATCGCAGATTTCCATGGCTTTTTGGGTAAGCCAAAGACCGCCCGGTCTCAGGGTGTGACCGGTTATGCGGGTCAATGCATTCTGCCTGAATAAAAAGGGAATCCGGCCCGGCTCAAATGCCGGTGACTGAATATCTTTTTTTTGAAGGTGTGAATTATTTGTCTTCAAGGATTTTTTCAACCTCTGCGATCTTTCCCAGACTCAACGCCTGGGAGATAAAAACAGTGCCGCATTGTCTGCACTGGGGCAGGGCCACTTCAAACCGGCTGCCCAGATATTCCACATGGTTTTTATACGGAGCCAGCGGCTGATCGCAGAATTTGCAAAAAATATCTGCATCAGGCACATCCGTGGGCATGCCGGGAACAAAATGGTCGTTGGCAATCACCGCCATCCGATGGCGCCAACCGTTCAAAATTTCATAGCCCTGGTTATGTTTAATAAATTCGACCCAGAAGCAGACATGGTTCGGACGGTAAAAGGCAATCAGGCTATTGGTCCTGGAATTGGAAAAATGGTTTGCCCCGGTTTCAAAATGATCCAGAACCTTGCGGATATCGGTTAATAAAATAAACTGATCTTCAAGTATCTGATCCGCCCGGGGACTGATGTGGATTCTCAGATCCTGTACTTCTGATTTTTCAAGAACTGGTTCATTCCAGATCTGAGCCAGCATCTGTTGTTTGGCCAATGCCAGGGCATCATGCCGCTTGGAGAATCCAGGATCCTTTCGCTGTTCGGGCCGATCGGTTTGCGGCCAGAAAAGATCCAGGACATGGATCACCTGTTTGCCGGTGGCGGCCAGGCGGTCCCGGCACATGGCGCAATAGGCCAAAAAATCACTGTCACTCTGGGCGGCCCGCTGCTGGATCATCTTTTTGGAAAGATCGACATTGGCATTGTATACCAGACCGCCGTATCCGCAGCATTCGGTAAATGCACCCGATGCCGGGATTTCATCGACCCTTAATCCGGCAACACCTGCCAGATGGCGGACGGCAGCCTGGACCTGAACATCATCCCGTGCCGTGCAGGGATCAATGATGTTGATGCTGTCAGACAACCGCTCTTTTAAGCCATTGATGGCGTCACAGGTCGGTCCATTCATCAGCTTGGTCTCCAGGTCCGGGCTCTGAACGATCAGTTGAAAAAGAGACATAATTTTTGCCTCTTTCAATCCGCTGCCCAGCATTTGTGTGCATGAAGGGCAGGCAGTAATAATCAAGGGCTTGCCGGATGCTTCCCAGAACTGCCTGATGTGACCACAATTTTGTTCAAACAGTGCTTCCCGGCCTGCCCATCTGGCCGGTGCACCGCAACAGCCGGACACAAATCCGGTACTGCCGGACAAATATGTTCTTAAAAAGTCATAGACCTTCCGGACCTGGCCGGGTGCTGACCCCAACAACTGACAACCTGGAAAAAAAAGTTGTGAAGACTGATTCTTTCCTGGTTCATGCCGGGCAAAAAAACAATCTTCACCCGATGCCCAGGCCATTTCCCGGAGTGCAAATTCATGGGCAAAAACCGGCATTTTCCCTTTTTCGACCATCTCTTGTCGTGCAGCAAGGCACAGGTCGGTCATGGAAAAATCATGGGGACAAACGGTTTCACAAAGGGTGCACAGGCAGCAGGAATTGATCAGGAGATTGGCTTTTTTTTCTCCCATCACAATGGAGGCATTGTTATAGATTTCACGTGCATACCGGCCTGGAAACCCCTTAAAGGCATCAATATAGGTGCAGACTCTCACACAGCGGGAGCAATCGCACTGGATACACCGTTTCGCTTCCCAGGCTGCCCTTTCAGGATTAAACCTGATTTCAGACCGTTCCGGATCTGTATTGGACCCTGTTACAGGATCAGAGATCAGGTCAATTCGGGGTTGAACCTTAACCTTGCTGATATCTGTTGATAAACGGGTCGAGCAGGCCCCTTCTCTCTCTCGTCCGGCTGTGATGGACACATTGGACAGAACCCGGTCAATGGTTGTGGCAGCTTTTCTGCCCTGGGCAGCATCCGAAATCGGGCAGGCCGCTTGACTCACCAATTTTCCTGCAGATGAAAATCCGCCGGCAAATATTTTGGGGTCTGATGTCTGGAGGGTGAAATCGTCCGTCTCAGGCCGGCCTGTCCGGTCATAAACAATGCCGGAATAGGGCTCGCCTGGTGAATCAAATCCCAGATAGACAGCATCAAAGGCTTGAATTTTTTCTTCCCCAAAGGCCTGGTTCGGTGACACTGCCGTCTTAAAAACCACTCCATAATTTCCAAGATTTTTCAGTTCCCGGTCCAGGATCTTTTCCGGTAATATTGCTTTGGACAGTTTTCGCAGGTTACCGCCAAAAACAGGACTCTGGTCATAGACCACGACCGTATATCCTTTCAGGCCCAGATCCCAGGCAGCGACCAGGCTTGAAAGCCCGCTGCCCCAAATCCCAATGGTTTTTCCCCTGGGAGGAGGTAAAAACCTTTTTTTCTGTTTAGTCCGGCTGACAGCACAAACCCGTTCAAGTGCTCCAATGGCCAGGGGGGCATCGATATCGTTGCGGATACAGTGGTGTTCGCACGGATGATCACAGATTCTGGCCAGGATCTCGGGTAAAGGAAGCGTTTTTTCAATGATCGTGAATGCCTTGTCAAACTCCTGTTCTGCCATGTGCCCTAAAAAAGCCTTTACATCCATATGAAACGGGCAGGCAGCCGTACAATATGCCGGTTCCTCCTGGATGCATTTTTTTTCAAATTCGGTTAAAACAGACTTTTCCATAGTTTTCCAGAATCAAGTCATCATTGCGGAATGACCGCCGGGAGGATGTGCTCACCCCGGCGGCGTGTTTAATAATTCAATTTACAATTTTTTTAGTTCGGCCAGCACCTTGTCCGGCGTGGCCGGCAAGCGTTTGATCCTGACCTTGCAGGCATTGTAAATCGCATTGATGATCGAAGCATGGGGAGAGGTCAGCGGCAGTTCCCCCACACCGGACGCACCAAACGGACCATGTTCCCGGGGGGATTGTACATACATCAGCTCAATGTCATCAGGAACGGTTTTAATGTAGGGAAACCCTGCCCCCATCATGGTGGAATGTTTCTTGATATCCTCATAATCCTCGGAAAGCGCAAGGCCGACACCTTGAGCCAGACCACCATACATCTGTCCATCCACAGTCAGCTGATTGTTGATTTTACCCACATCCGCAACTGCGGTCATCTTGTGAACCCGGGTTTTACCCGTGGCCATTTCCACACAGACTTCGGACATGAAAACGCCGTACATATAGGTTGAAAAGGGGTTCCCCTGGCCGTTCTCATCACAATTGGTGGCCGGGGCAGTCCAGGCCCCGGTATATTCCAGGGGAATATTTTCTTTTTTCATCTCATCATAGGTCCTGAAACTGCCATCTTTTTTTCGCATGGCACCTAGCAAAAGTTCGCAGGCTGCTTTGATGGCCTGGCCGGTCACAACCTGCTGCCGGCTGCCGCCTGACGGCCCACTGTTGGGAACCTTTGATGAGTCATTCATCACCAGCTTGATCTGTTCTGGGGCAATGCCAAGGGGACGTAGTGCTTCATGGCAGGTTCCCAGAGAACCACTGTCCGCACCCTGGCCATGGTCTTCCCATGAGTTGAAAAGTGTGACCGAGTTATCTTGATTTAACCGGATTTTAGCTGCTGAGCCGTCAGGTCCGTCAAGGCCACAGCCGTAAACCCCAATGGACAGTCCCACGCCATATTTTTCATCAGCAGTGGTGAGCTTTTTTGCATTGGATTTGGCAGCCTCGTATTTGGGGCGCAGCTTTTCAAACATGTCAGGCAGGCTGTAGCTGTCCGGCACAGCACTGGTCGGGGTGGTGCTGCCTTTGCGGTACACATTTTTCAACCTTAACTCAAATGGATCCATACCTAATTTTTCCGCCATCATGTCCATGAGGACTTCTGAGGCAAACTCGCTCTGGGGGGAACCGTAAGAACGGAAGGCCGATCCCCAGGCATGGTTGGTACAAACCGTCCGCCCTTCACCCCTTATACTGGGAATATTGTATCCGGCTCCGATAAACTGCGCTCCTCTCAGGGTCAAAAGATCTCCGAACTCGGAATAAGGACCGTGGTCCACGGTCCAGTCACTTTCCATACCCAGCAGTTTACCGGTTTTGTCCGCAGCCAGCCGCAGATTGATAAAAAAGGGCGAGCGTTTTCCCGTGTAGGTCTGCTGCTGGAACCATGTATAATTGAGAAAAACCGGTTTGCCCGTAGCCATGGCTGCTGCACCGACCAGGGCTTCCATGGTGGGCGAAAATTTATAGCCAAAAGTTCCGCCTGCAGGATTCTGCACCAGTGTCAGCTTTTCCGGTTCAATACCCAGACCCGGTGCAATCATGGCATGGTGCAGAAAAATGGCAATGGATTTGGAATGGATGGTCAGGCTGCCATCTTCTCCGGGATAGGCAAACCCCACATCCGGCTCAATGGGCATGTGCGGCTGCCGTCCCACATAAAAATCATCTTCCATCACCACATCTGCTTTATCAAAGATAGAGGCTGTGTCGTCTCCTTTTTTGATACTCTGAGTATAATAGACATTAGGGGTGCCAGGATGGATCTGGATGGCATCATCAGCCATGGCTGCCGGCGCAGTCATATATTCCGGAAGGGGTTCCAACTCAACACGAACCTTTTCAACGGCAGCATCTGCATTTTGTTGTGTGTCTGCACACACGATGGCGATGGCATCCCCAAACTGAAACACTTTCTCATCGCACAAAATGGGGCGATCCCATCCATCCCCTTTGTTGGTGGGAAAGGTAATCAAACCTGTTATCCTGTTTTTTCCCTTAATATCCTTATGAGTGACCACTTTATAAACCCCGGGCATCTTTTCAGCTTCCGACGTGTCAATGGACTTGATGTTGGCATGGGAAATCTTGGCCTGCACCAGAGCCAGCCTGAGGGTTCCTTCAGGCATCTTTATCCCCAGATCTGCCCCATAATCACAGGTGCCGGTGACCTTGGCCACAGCACTGGGCCTGGGATATTTTGTCCCCCAGATTCTGCCGTCTTCAGGCATTTTAAAATAGAGTTCATCCATGGTCATCTGGCCGTTGATCACTTTGGCCGCATCCATGACAGCATCCACAATCTGTTTGTAACCAGTACACCGGCAGGCATTTTTATATTTCTGGAACCAGTCTCTGATATCTTCCCTGGTGGGTGAAGGAATTTCATCCAGCAGGGCTTTGGAGGAAACAATAAATCCAGGGGTGCAAAATCCGCATTGAGCCCCGCCATGAACAATCCAGGCCGCCTGAATTGGATGCAGATTGTCCAGAGTTCCGATCCCTTCAATGGTGGTGATTTCAGAATCATCAGGAACCCGCTTCATTTTTGTAATACAGGCCCTGACCAGCTTGGAATTTAAAATGACATTGCATGCGCCGCATTGCCCTTCGCCACATCCGACCTTGACACCAGTGAGTAAGAGATTGTTGCGGAGCACGGTGGACAATGGATCGTCTTCATTAACCAGCAGGGTTCTGACAATACCGTTCACTTTTACGATTTTGTTGATCATTTTGCTCTCCTTTTTTTACAGGTCTTGCTTAGAATTACATAAGCGAAAAATCTTGTGCAAACTGACATTTTTTTGGGGAGTTCATCCGTTTCTTTTTTATATTTATACAGCTTTTTAGTCAAGCTAATATCATAAAAAAATATTACGACCTATTGCTTACCAATAATAACCAGAAATGACTTTCAAATTGCTTTTTTAAACAAGTTTGAACGCTTCTGTTAAAACCCTATCAGTTCGATTTATGAGTGACCCTGAATTATATTTGCAATCATATGGATGTCGCCACTGTTACCCCTTACCCAAAAGGATTATGACCATGGCTGTATTGCCTGAAGAAATCAGCAAAGCATGGGAAAACCGAAAAGGCCGGTGTGGACAACTTTCTCCAAAAGCCAGCGCAGCCTATATGAATGCGGTAAAATCCCTTACCGCATATTACCGACAGCCACAGAACAAGCTGATAGATTCCCATATTCAAAATGGAGGATTTATTTTGAATGGAAAGAAGATGGTGTACATGGTGTTGAAATTGCTGATTATCATTAAGAAGGTGTAATTATGAGAGATTTCCCCCCTGCACACCCTGGTGAAATATTGCTTGAAGAATTATTAAAACCAAATAGATTGGAAAAAGAAGTCAAGACGTTTGATCCTGCTGTCAGTTACTCTTCACCCCTCTCAAATCCGCCATTTTTTGAAGCGCAAATATCACTTCTGCTGATCTGATAATTTCCCCATCAGCAGATGGCATATCCCTTGCCTGTAAACTGTCGGAAATTTCTGACATGATTTCAAGAGACAAATGGATATCCTTCATATTAATTTGGCAATCCTGATTAATATCTCCATAGGGGTCAGCAACGAGTGGATTTCTTCTGCCGGCAAGCTCTATACCGTCTTTGCAGTCATCCCCATCTGTGTCGTCATTTTTTGGATGGGTCCCACTGGCCTGTTCCTGCAAATTCGAAAGGCCATCCATATCCGTATCCTGTCCACTTTCATCCGTGCCGACAGGATCAAATCCATATAATTTTTCCCAACCATCCAAAAGTTTGTCTCCATCACTATCTGGATTGTCCTTTTTGGTTTGGGCATCAAGCTCATCAGCATCAGATAATCCATCATTATCTGAATCCGGAATATTAAAATCCATTTGGGCAGCTTTTCCTTTATCACCAATGGTGATTTTTCCAAGCAGATACCCCTTGGAATTAAAAAAAACGTCTACTATATCTCCAGACCGGCATGCCATGAGATTTCGAGGGCCGGTTCCATCCATGGGGATCCGCAGAATATAGCGATGGGTTCCGCCGCTCTCTTTTATTTGGGTTTCTGCCAGTGTCGTTCCATTCAATTTTAACAGTATTTTTCCTGTGGGATATATGGTGTCCTTGGTGCTGACAACACCATACAGGATATGTTCTGGCTCTGATATGCCGGCAAAAGAGCTGGTTGGGAAACCTCCCCATATGGATACAACAATCATAGCAATCAATAAATTTTGTACACACCGTGGATAATTTTTCATTTTTTTTAACCTCTATTGTCTATTGGCTGATTTACGACCCATATCAATTGCCTGAGAAAGAATAGGTACTCAGGTTCAGCCAGATATCATCTATATTATTAATCAGGTCATCAATGCCTTGATCAGGATCATTGAGCAGGGTTCCGCCCGGGATAATCAACAGCCATTGCGTATTCCACACCGAACGACCCACCAGCCTCAAATCCAGTACTTCCTGGGGAGCATTAAATGCCCCTGATCCGTCAAAATACGCTTTAAAGCTTGAGAACTTGCGGATGCTTCTGAACTCACCACTGAGCAGGTCATTTACCGGAATCATCCCTGGATTATTAAAATCTGCCTGGCTGATGGGATATGGCGCCGGCAGTTTCTGATCCACGACCTGCCATTTTCGAACGATAAAATCATCATCAGACGGCGTTCTCTGCATATCAATTCCCACGGGAACAAGATACACCCGGGGTGTATTGGATAACCCGGCTGTTTCATATCCTTCAAACTTAATCCCTGCCCCAAAAATCTTGGTTGAAAAATTGGATGGATCAAACGCGCTGTCCCCGGCTCCCAATGGCCAGCCGAAAAAGTTCCTGCCAAAGGTCACCTCGGTTGAGAAGGGAAGCACCAGACCTGGCTGAACAATTGAATCGTTTTGTGCAAACTGCCTGCAATATCGCTTAAAGGGTGGAAACGTTGAAAGATCTGTAATCCTGGCCTGCTGCAATTCTGCTTTCCAGATGGACGCTGATGCCGGCCCGTCTTTAATGCGGAACAACTCATTTCTCAAAGAGAACCAATTGGTTTCCATCTGGGGATTCAGCATTCCCAGTTGAGACTCGTAAACTTTAAAGTTTTGTGACAAACGTGCCAACGGGTCTGAAAGCCCCCCGCTCCCGGCAACAGGAAGGCCATCCACCAGTTTTCCAGGAGATCTTCGCCGAACGATCTCCGACAGAAAATACTGGCCGGCTGAACTGTCTGTCTCCAGCATATTGGTTTCATAATCATAGGCCGTGGCAGCAAGATAGGCATACCGGGCTGCCAGATCAAAGGTTGCCCGATATTTTTGTATGGCATCATTTTTAAAGGTTCTGAATGCCCAGTCCTGATACCGGTATTCCTGAACATCACCGGCCATGTATTTTCGAAAGGTTTCCCGTTCCGAAATAAGCCGGTCTCCCTCGGCAAGGGCTGCTTTGAAACTTCCCAGAGACTGCTGTATGGCCTGGGCAAGGGTGTACAATTCCAGGACTTTGGATTCTGCTTCATAATGCATGGTGCCCAGCTCTTTTGCCATCTGCTGAACTTCAAACCGGGCATCCTCGATAAAAACAATTCGATCCCTTTCGAGTTCAAGAATATCAGCAGCCAAGTATAAATTTGATTCAAAGAATTCAACAATATTATTTACCAGGGACAGTCCACCTTTGACCAGGCTTCCAACGATTTTCAGTCCTGACTTAGCCGTAGATGTAACATCATTAGAAACTCCTAAAATTTTGGGTGGTGCCTCTGAAATGGCCTCGAATAAATCGTAAGCACCCTCACCCAGGGTATCCAGTAATGATCGAACCACCCCAAGCTGTGTGGCAACCGTTTTCTGGGCAACTATATGACCGTTATGCGCCGTGATAATGTTTATCTGGGATTCTGCGATGTGATACCGGGCCAAAAGGATCTCTGTTGCGGTTTTAATCTGTCCAAGAATCCCATCAAATTCTTTTAACCCCTGCCGGTAAGATGCCTGGGCCGTGATTAAATCCGACAGAGCCATCTGGATCTGGCCGGGAGCCCTTCGTTCTCCCCAGGAATTTTGGGTTTTATACACCCATGGCCCGTTAATATCCATAGGGAATTCAACCTCAATCGGCTGGGGTGTTGTGGTGATTAATTCATTATTAAACCAGGTCCAGCGGGTGGAAAAATCACAGGTGGCAGTATATGAAGTCAAATCATTTTCCACATACGACAGCACTGTTTGGCTGGGGGATTCCTTATACAGCCCTGTAAGCTTGGGTGAATCCATATACATATAATGAAACAGGTCGGGTCCGTCATATCCTTCAGGATAGGTGCCGTTGGAACCGATATCCCCGACATGGGGATATCCGAAAATTTCTATGAGCCGGTTATCATATTCTCGTTCCTGATCGGCAATGCCGCGCTTAAAATCAGCAATACTGTCCTGGTTGCTTCTAAGAAAAAATGTATACTGGTTGGCAAATTCAAACGCATTGTCTGCATTCTGAAGGGCGGCTATGGCCCGGTCATAAATCTGAGAAAAATGGGCCAGCCCCTGCATGCCGGAACCTACTTCAAGGAAGGTGGGATCGATATCAAAGGGGACGACCCCCTGGGCCAGCCCAAGCGGGTTTAATCCGGAATCTGCTTCATCTGCCTGTTGCTGAATGGCCCGAAATTGACTGGCAATTTCTCTTAATTCCGGAACCGTGGACCGATCAATTTTTTGAATTCCTTCATGGGTGGGGTTTGGATCCTGGCCGGGCAGCATGGCATTGGCGGTGATCCAGTCGAAATAGGCCCCCTGACCCGCCCGTCTTGCCCATTCATCCACCCCCCAGGCACGGTCTGAATCTGTATCCTTGTAGCCCTGCCACTGACCGGATTTTTCCGCCACATAGTTTTTACGATAGGTCAGATCAACGATTTCTGCACCTGCTCTTGCTTTGGCTGCTGCGGTCTGGGCAAACTTTCGTTCATCCAGATAATCAACCGGGATAGGAGCACCTCCAACCAATACGGATTCCACACGGGGTTCCCATGTATAATATGGATGCTTTAATAATTTATACCAGGCGGTCATGGCGGTCAGATAATGCCCCCAGGCATCGCCATGCCCCTGGGGATACATGATTTTAGCATCCAGTTCATCAATGATCCCGCTGGAATCCTGATCTGATAAATTATAGGTCTGCACATAGGCTATTTCACCGTCCCCATTTGTGAAATTCCAGACCAGCCGGTTATATATGGGACGGGCCCGGGTGGTGCTCAAATGATTGTCACGGCCCCGAAGAAGAACCAGCTCTTCTTCAAGCAATGAATCCAGTTGATTTTGAAACGTAAACAAAGAGGAGGCCATGCTTCCCTGTTCACCGCCAATGCTGTTAAATGCAATGGTGGGATCCTGGGCATCGGCATAGGATTCGTTTCCAAGAAGGGTATAAAATCCCGCAATTCTGGTGGCCGCATTCAAGAGAGCCACATTCACCGGGCCATAATCCACTGGGACAGCGCCATCAATGCTGAAATCTTTCCCTCTGTCCAATATGGTTTCATAGGCTTCAATAAGTCCGACTGAATTCAGGTTTTCCGCAGAACCGTTTAATGCAATATCTCCTTCGTACCGTTCACCCAGCTGGGACAAAAGGCTGACATCCGTATTGATTTTATAGTTCCTGAAATCTTTCACCCTGGCATCCAGAGGATTAATCCCGCTGATCACCCGCTTGATCCACCCTTCGGCAAGCTGAGCCGTCTCACCACCGGGTGATCCTGCAAAACGGCTCCAATATGCCTGATCCGGTGAACTTGCTTCCGAGGGTGTGCCGGGTTTTGCTGTTGGGGTATCGGAATTGTCAACCAGTGCATCATATGCATCCCCGTAAAAATACCGGACAATAAACCAATTGTCAGAAAGGGTCAGTTTTCCTGCGCCTTCAATGGTAATATCATTGACACCCCAGCCTTCATCCCCAAAGGGAATCCAATTTTCCTGGGCTGGATCACCCACTGGAAATTTGGGAGGGATCCCATTTGCATCAGGTTTATAATACCACTTAAAATATACTTTTTCAGGATTGCCGCCAAAATCTGATGAATGGCGAAGGGTCAGTTTTTCATCAAACGGATTATCGGATTTAATGACCTTGATATCTCCCTGGACCGGTCCGCCTTCAACCCGGATGACATGGAGCTGTACCGGGGCTGCGCCAAGAGAGGAATGATCATTTTCCGCCAGAACGATAAACCCCTCACTTCTGGCCATCCCGGCGGTTAAGGCAAAGGGGCCGTCGGCTGAGGCAGAGGTTGCAGCCCTTGAAATGATAAACAGATCATCTATGGCTTTTCGCCAGTTTGAATCTGCATTGGGAATGGACTTTAACCGGTCTTTTTCCCGTTCAGATATGATGTTGGGTAACAAAAGTGCCTCGCCTATACCAGCATCCACTTTGATCCCCTTGAAAATCAATCGACCGGTCACACCTGTAGAATTCGCAGCATTCGGGTCGTAAAAGAGCCTGCTTTTCAAAGAATACGGCAAATCAGGGAAATATACTTTTCCCCCCTTGGATTCTGTCGTGATATCCGGATGAATGTTATCCAGGGAAACCCAGCGTTCAGAATACGGATCAATTAGCTTTGCAAGCCGTCCAGGGATACCGGTTTCGTCAAATATAATTTTGGCTTTAGCCATCCCTGCCACATCAGGAAGACCGTATTTTGCAGTGGTCAGTGTCTCTCCGATACGAAGGACAGGAATATCCATCGGCCAGGTGACCGTATAGATGACATCTGTTGCCGAAAGTCCTGTTCCTGTTTTGTAATAGGCCATAAATGGGACATCATCTCCTGGAATCTTTGCAGGATCAGGATAGTAAAATCCACTCTGCAGAGGATAGTGCCAGTGCATGACAATGGGCTGGAAGGTTTTTGATTTTGCCCAGTGCCCGCCTTTATGATCCCTGTGGTGGTGATTCTGTCCGGAATAAATATTTGAATCTATGGACTGGGGTAAAAGATCCATGGGTGTCAACGGTGTAATCGGTTTTCCTGCCGTTACAGAATAGGAAAAGGTATGGTCTGCATCCTCAGCCAGAACTTTGTAAACGTCCATGGCCCAAACCTCTGTAACCGGCTGTTTGTATTTGAGCAATACATATGGCTCAGATGTCTTTACCTGATCTGCTCTTAAGGGACCAATCCATGAATCATCCCGGGCCTGCCAGGTATTTAAATCATTTCTCAGGGCATATACGGCATTGCCGACAATCATGGCATGCTCTTCGTTGGGATTGTAACCTGCAGATGCATTATCCGGCTGATAGTAAATCATGCCGTTTGTTTTGTATTCCGGCAGGGGACCTGATCCGTTCCCGCCGGCAATAACCATGGTTTCAGGATCATCCGGCCATTTGCAATTATATTTTTTCAAGATCACCGGCCATCCGATCTGGCTTGCCACACCTGACGCGCCCCGTCTGTACCAGGCAATGATCATATCATCATCCGGATCCAAAGCATTCTCTGTATTGACCGGAATAATCTGGCCTTCCCGGGTGTTCCGGTCATAGGCTTTATTGTCTCCTGTTCCGTCAAAAAAACTCAATGCATTATAAACATAGCCATTTTTTCCATCCGGATCTTGGTGGGAAGATTCTGAGATGGGGGTTCCGATAATACTTTCAGTTATTGTTTCCGGAATTGTAAAATCAATGGCTTCCACCACCAGAAAAATCGGATTTTCATTCACGTCGGAAAACCGGAGCAAACTTCTACCCGCCTTTGGGGGAATAAAAAGAGAATTCTGAAGCACCCATGTTTCATAGTCATAACTTTCCGAAACATGAACCTGTTTAAAATCATAAGACCCTGTAGCAGGTTGGAGGTCTGTTGGTACATTGGCAATAATCCCGGCCTGGCCGGGTTGAGGCCAGACCGACTGATACGGAGTACCAATACCCGAGCCATCCCATATCACCTCAAAATAGGGTGTTGGCCGGACTGAATATAGCCGTTTATTTTTATTGTCCCAGAAAAAACTATTGTCAATGGTGTCGGCAGAATGTCCCCCTGCATATTCTCGAACATGATCTTTCCATGTGCTATCTGTCCAGGTGGAAATGGTGGATCCTTCCGGAACCGGTATAACCGAGCCGATATCCACCTCATTTGTCCGGCTGTAATTGATGGTAACATCCAGACTTTGCCTCAGGGTGATGATAAACTCCATGCGATCCCCATTAAGATATTTTGTAACCGGCATGGAATATCCCGGTGTGTTAACGGTAATACCGACACATTTATACGTGTCTCCATTATCAACAAAGCCAAAGGCAGAAGACAGTTTCAGCGTGGAATCCTGCTCAGAAAGAACAATATTATTTTGTTCGGTAATATCTATTTCACTGGTCCATGATCCTGCCATATCACCGGATTTAGAAAGGGTTACATCGATATCATTCCAGTATGCATTGTTGTTGAGCCCAATGGTAAGGCTGGGCGGCAGATCAGTCCCTGTCGTGTAGATCCATTTAATGGATACGTTCTCTCCAATGGCCTGGGGATCCTTTACAACAATAGCATTCGTGCTGCCGGAACCCGGCGTAATTCCGGTCCCGGTCCATCCGGTACACACCCATCGGTCCAGGGTTCCGGGGATAACCACTTCTGCCGGAGCTGAAAGACTCAGGCAGGAACCGACCATTTTTTTTATCCCCAACATTGGAAAAAAACCTTCAACATCGCCTATTTGTGACGGCACACCCTCTGCCAGTCCGATTGTCAGGCTGACAATCGGTGCGCCGGCACTGTATTGCCAGGTAAGACCTGAATCCTGCGTCAATTCAAATGATATTTTCTGGGCACAAGCCTCATTGCTGATATCCCCGAACCCATTTTCCCAGGATGCCAGGGAATAGGGCTGTTCACTGTCAAACATCTGTATGGCTGCACTGGCTGTAATGGATTCACCCAAAGGCAGCAATCTTTCTCCGAAATGGGGTTTAAAATTATACCGAATGCGTTTGGGTGATTTCAAGGCCATCACATGAGAAACACCCGGTGATACTAGAATCCAGTCATTGTCTGTTCCCATCTGTGTCGGGAAGGCTACCCACCCCATATCGGATACGACATCGCCCAGTTGCTCAGAAAAATTATGACCCCAGCCAAACATTCGTCCATCCGTGGTTAAGGCAATCATGAATTCCTGACCATCATGCAGGCTCAAAGCCCCTTGTGAAATGGACATCCAATCCGTATTCGTTCCAACTTGAACCGGGTGCAGATGATCGGTTTCCCCTGTCAACGTTCGGCCAAGAGCCCCCCACCTTCCCCAGGTCCAGAGCGTTCCATCTGTCCGAATGGCAGCAGATGAATCACCGTTTCCTTTGACAATTGCCTTCCAGGTCGTACCCGGGGCGATTTCCAGTGGTTCTAACACATCATTGGTGGAATGATTGCCGATTTGACCATCGTGACCATACCCCCAGGCCCATAATGTGCCGTTTTTTTTCAGGGCAAGACAATGAGCACCTAATGCTGAAATATCTGCCCAGTCTGTCTGTGTTCCAACCTGTTTAGGAATAGTGAGTTCTGTTCGGTTACCCTGCCCCAATTGCCCGTTCCCGTTGTTCCCCCAGCTCCAGAGGGTTCCATCTTTTTTGATGGCAAGTACAAAATTTTCTCCTGCATCCACCGCCATCCAGTCGGAATCGGTATTGATCAGGACAAACTCTGCTTCAATCTGTGCATCAAGGTGAGTGCTAAACCAGTATTCCCACTGCCAGAGGGTTCCATCCTTTTTTAATCCTATTATCCCTTCAGACCAGGGTGTTATAAAAATCCAGTTGCTGTCCGTACCAATCTGTGTGGCAGAGAGTATTGGAAAATCCAGACCGCCTCCCATTCCCCAGAACCAGAGGGTCCCATCTTTTCTGACGGCCCATGTGTTCTCCTGGGTTGCAGATATGGAAACCCAGTCTGTAATGGCCTCCGTACCCAGGGGTATGATCGGCTGAGAAGCGTTATTTGTCTGATCTCCATTGGCAATCTGTCCTCTTTCGTTCGAGCCCCAGCCCTGGATCGTCTGCTCAAAATCATTGACATCAAAGGTCAGGCTCGCGGCCTTTTTATAGACCCAGGTTAAGCTGCTTTGCTGGCTTACGGTCAGGGTCATATGATTTTTATCGCCAATGGCTGGATTGATACTGCCCAATCCATTTTTCCACCCAATACAGATAAATTTTTCAGTATTGATGGTGCGGATGCCGATGGTGCCAATACTTACGGGTGCGGCAGAATTAATATCATACTGTGCATAATAATGATGGCCCTGCCAATTCTCTCCCGGCTCACCGTTATAGGTGTCCGGCAATCCTTCGAACAGCTGTATAACAGTCGCCGCTCTGGATACAGACGGCAGAAGAAATACCAATAAAACAAGGCAAACAGTTAAAATGAGGGTCTTGCAGTCATGATAACGGATGATCTTTTTTTTTGCATATGCCAGCAGAGGTGTATTCATTGGGTGTGGCTCCTTGATTTATTGATCCAGACGGTCGATAACCGACGCTCTGTCTAATTGGAATGAACCGGTCACGGTGATATCATCTTTGTGCAATCCTTTGACCACTTCCTGAATCGTTCCGCCGATTTTTGAATATCCCCAGGCCGGTGGTGGAAACTGACGGCAGTCACTGCCCTCACACCCTGGAGGATATTTGTCTTCAAAGGTAAAGGTAATTGCCCGGGTGATTTCAAAGGATTCCTCGGGCGCTCCCTGATCTTTATTCTCAGGATATTTTTTTTCATACCGGGAATCCCAGTTATCATGATCCGGATGATATCGATGCAGAAAAGGATTGGTGGGATGATTTTCAGAAATTTTTAATGTACACCCCAAAACACCTGTTGCTGAGAGTTCTCCCGTGCAGACAATCGATGATCCGGTAAAATCTGTCCCAATGGAACTCAGTCGCCATCCAGGACCTTGAAAACCAGGGATGAGAAGATCACTGGACAACAATACTGGAATTTTTTTGCTGTTTTCCTGTTTGTACATCTGGTAGACCTCTTTGAGCAGACTGACTTTGCCCTGGGCGCTATTGTGCAACAGAATTCTCATATCAAACGGGGCTGGCGCAGGACTTACCGCTGAATTGGATTCTTGTGTGTTCCCGGTCTCACTGGGATGCTGGTGCACCTCAACGGCAATGACATTATCTCCTGTGACCATGAGGGATGAAAAGGCTTGAAGGCTCAAATCAATCTCCTGAACAACATATTTTCCTTCGCTGGATGGACCAACGGCTTGAATGGGAGGGGTATTATATTCAATGAGACCGGCTGTAAAATTTGACCTTAAAATTTCAATGCCGTTCAGGTAAACCACTGCGCCGTCATCCCGGAGCAATTGAAGCCTTAACGCATCAAAACCGGTTACCGAAGGTTTAAACTTATGTCGAAAATAAATGGTAGAGGGCCAAACCGCCTGGTTATACCCCAGTGTTGTGGTCTCATCCCCATCCCCAAATCCTATTTTTGCCTGGCCTTGTGCCCAGGCAATATCATTAAATTGAATCGTCTTCCAGTGTCTATCCAGATAGTCTTTTTCAGGGGCTTGATAAGGTGTTTGAGTGGCTGTGGTCGGGAAATATTTCCAGCCATTCGCTTTGGGCGATATCAGGGTTTCTTCTATTCCTGCTGTCATTTCAAAATCAAAATAAAGTTCATTGTCTTCGCTGCCTGAAGAATGAATTTCAACAGCGATCATATTAAGCCCTTCTTTAAGCGCATCCACTGGCAGACTGATCTGGGACAGGCGATTGGGCATCATCTCATAAAGTGCTGTCGTATCGGCCAGAATTTGTCCATACGGCATATTGTTTTTATAAATCTGTGTTCCATTCAGGTAAACGACAATACCATCATCCCGCCATACTTTCAGGTAAAGCCCGGTGATCAGAGAAAGATCAGTGACCTGAAACTGATTTTTAAAATATGTGGTATTTGTACTGTTTAATTGAGTTCCTGTTCTATTCAGATAAAAAGGCAGGCCCCCATCGGACGTCCAGGCTGAGTGGTCAAATGCAATATTTGTCCAGTCCAAACCCGGATCAGCGCCTCCTGTGTAATAATGCCAGTCCAAAGAGGTTTTGGATACCAGGACAATATTTGTGCCGGTTTTGGTATGACCGATCAACTCCATACCCAAATAAACACCACTTTTCTGGGCATCTTCATGCACGGCAACCGCCAGGGTATTTAAGGATTTCGGATAAAGCGCTGAAAGGGGAACCTCAATTTCATATCCCATAATACCATCTGTTTCAGACATTGCCGAGCTATTATATTCCGAATCTGCCAGGTTTTCTCTTATCAGATTTGTCTGGTTCAAATACAGATCCACCCCGCCCTGAACCCAAACCCTCAAGGTCAGACTGGCATAGTTTGAAAGATCTGGGGCCATGAATAGTTTTCGCATATAATTGACAATCTGCTGATTATCAACAAGCTGCGTTCCGGTTTTATAAGCATAATAGGGTGCTGCCTGTTGCGCTGCCCAAAGGGTGGATGCATCAGCCCCTGTTGTCCATGTGGTGTCTGAAAAGGAGTCTTTATTGTTCATGGCCCATTGGGTATTACCCCTGGAGACAAGGGTTTGGGTCTGCTTAAATCCGGTCAGCCCAAGATCAAATGACAGATCAGGAACCGATTTGTTGACGTGGCTGACGCCGTCGATGGTTGCTGTTCCGACCCAGAGACCATCAAAATCGCCTGAAATGACCAGCGCCGGATAAACCAGAAGTAAAAAAAGCGCCACTTTCAATAGAATGATTGTTTTACAGGTGTTCTGTTTTAGTTTTTTAAAAATCATCAAAGGGTCTCCTTTTCGATCAATACCGGGACAATCAACTGGTTCCCAAGATTATCCCATATGCGGACGAGCGATTGTGCTTTTTCACTGACAAGGGACTCTCTGAGCGCTGATACCCGAATATTTTTCCAACTGTTTGGAACCAGGGAAAATGCCGGCATACTGCTGAGGGGCGGCCATTCAAACAATCCGGTTTCCGTATTCAGCTTCCGATAGACAAGAGCAATATCATTTGATAACGGGGACATATTCACAAGCACGGCCTGGTCAAAGGCATTATGAAAAGTGATGATCAATGTATCATTATATTTACCATAATCAAAACCGCCCAGGCCGGGCAGAGTGATTTCAAGTGGCCCCTGGTATTCTGAGGCCCCCTCGCAATACACCCAATATGCCTCACCTGCCTTTATCTTTGTTGCAGAAAGGTTTTCAATAAAATTCCACATCCCGGTCGTTGGGTTCAGCGTATAAATGGCCTGCCCGGTATGCGCCGGGGATGCGGAAAAAAAGGTTGCAAAATCTGGCGGATTATCTGAATTGACGTTAAACCCGGTTAAATTAAACGAGTCCGGAATCCATGTGGTTTTCTTAACCGATGCCATCCCGGTGACGGCAAGTTCAACAGGTTGATCACCGGCCACATTAATTAAATATGCCCACCCAGCGATGATCGCATAAAGGTTGTTTAAAAATGATTTTTCATCATCTTGAAAAAACACACACCAGCCTGGAATTTTTAAAAGGTCTTCATTGGGATTGCTGATAAATTCCACACTGGAATTTTTATTCATCCAGGTCCAGACACTGCTGCCTTTGGGCAGCGAGGCAAATACCAAGAAGGGGTCTGCAGGGGAAGGTTGGACATCAAGAAATATGGAATTCCATCCCGGATGAAGAATAAATTTTTTTTCTATCGTTGCTGTTGCGCCGGCCATCGCACAATTTAAAATCAGAATCAAAAAAGCGGCTGTAATGCTTTTAATTATCACCTCAGGTTTCATACTTATCTCCTCACGATTGTAAAACAATTCCATATGATAAAAATCAACACCGCTGTTCAGGCGCTATTACTCCGGTAACCTCGGGGGGGGCTTATCCCCGGGCTGCGCGTCAAAAAGACTGATCTTTAAAACAGCTTGATCATCAATGAACACATTGATCTGTTTTTTCAAACCGGCATAAAACTCTTTTTCCACCTGTTTTTTTTTGTCGATAAGAACTTTATGGCGAATGATTTCTTTTATTTGGACAATCGGCCGTAACTCAGGTTCTTGTCTCTCAATAACCTTAACCAGATATATCCCATTTTCTCCGATTATTATCGGACTGACAACACCTGGATCAAGGTCGGTTAATTGCTCCATAACCTTTTTTTCCAGGCGGTTCCGCTTTGACAATATTTTAATCCAGCCGGTATCTCCACCGCGGTATCGACTGGACTGGTCATCTGAATAGTTAATGGCAACCTCTCCAAAAGACCGCACATGGGAGGCCAGTTTCAAGGCTTCATTTCTTGCCGCCTCTGCTTTTTGCAGGAACCGTTCTTTCTGATCGGCTGAGGCTTGAACCGGCACCTCAATCTTTATAACAGCCGCTCTTACCATTGCAGATGTTGTAAACTCCATGGCATGCGCGGTATAATATACCTCAATCTCTTCTTCACTTACTTTAATTTGGTGAATAATCGGATCAAGACGGTCATTTAAAAACCGTTGGGTAACCATCTGTTGAAACGCCTGGATCAAGTCCGGGTTTTTATCATATCCCGCTTTTACAGCTGCGGCATACGCCACTTGAGAATCCACCAGGTCTCCCAGAATTATTTTTGTGGCAGCTGAATTTTTGATTTTAAGACTGTCGATTTTATGTTGAAATTGGGCAGTGGTAATCTTTGTATCACCCACAACCGCAACAATCTCTTTTTGAGAATCAGAGCCACACCCACTAATTATAAACAAGCTGAAGACTATGAAACTTCCTATAAGCAGACCACTTCTTTTCCTCATGCATTTTCCTTCCAGCCTGGAATTATATTTATTAAGCCGCTATTTGAATACGATTTTTTGCGCAATTGACCACTCTTACTAAAACATTAAACTCTACTTAGCAATGAAAAACCCCACGGCCGATAAAAAAACAGGGCAGATAAGCAACAGGAAACGCAAACCCATAAGGATCAATTTTCTTGACGGTCCAATCATTATATGGGATATCAATGCTTTTGGGATGCCTCTATTCCGATTATGATGGAGCAGACAGATGTATAATTCTTTTTTTGATTTAAGGGAAAAACCTTTCAAACTGGTTCCAAACCCTGAATTTTTATTTTTGGGGAAGTGCCATGAAGAGGCGTTGGCACATCTAACCTATGCCACCTCCCAGGGAGATGGCTTTGTAGAAATCACAGGTGAGGTCGGGACAGGTAAAACCACTCTGTGCCGGGTGTTTCTTGAAGATCTTGACAAGGATGTTGAAGCCGCTTTTATTTTCAATTCAAAACTGGATTCCACACAACTTTTAAAAAGTATTCACAAAGAGCTGGGAATCATCAGCATCGCTAATGGCCCGGTAGAGTTGACAGCTGATTTGAACGATTTTTTGCTGGAAAAAAAATCCCAGGGAAAATCTGTGATCCTGCTGATTGATGAAGCCCAGAACCTGGGAAAAGAAACGCTGGAACAACTCCGATTGCTTTCGAACCTGGAGACCACCCGGAGCAAACTGCTCCAGATTATTCTGGTCGGACAGCCGGAACTCAGGGAAATTCTGGATTCCCATGAAATGCGTCAGTTACGGCAAAGAATCAATTTAAGCTGCCATATTCACCCGATGACACAAAAGGAAACCTTTGATTATATTACGCACCGTGTCAATGTGGCTTCCCGAAAATCCCAGACCCTGTTTACCCGTCCAGCCCAAAAGGCTATTTACCGTTTTACCCGGGGAATCCCCCGGTTGATCAATATTGCATGCGATCGGTCTCTTCTGGTCGCTTACAGCCTGAACCGAAAAAAAGTAACCCCCTCCAGTGTCAAGATTGCTGTTGATGAATTGGGTATGCATACAAAACCTCAGTCCTGGTTTGATTCTATTTGGAAAAAAACAGCCATAGCTGTTTTCTCCATCGTTTTTATGTTGTGTCTCCTATATGTTGCTGTCATTGGAATCCCGCCGGAATGGCGAAATACAATAAATATGGCCATATATGCAGCCAAGCCATTGAACGAGATCAAAATACCGATTGAACCTGCAAACCCGATCACACCGCTGGTTGAGACAGAACCCGAATCAATACCGCTGCCTTTGTTGGTTGAGACAGAACCCGAATCGACAATGGCTCCTTCATTGATTGAGACAGAACCTGAATCGATAGCCTCTTCTTCATTGATTGAAACAGAACTTAAGCCCCCTGATCCGGTTAAAGACAGTGTTCTGCTGATTGAAAAAACAGATGTCCAAAAAATTCTGTCTGATATGAAAAATACCGGGACCCGGGAAAGCGCCTTTCTTCTGATTGCTTCCTTGTGGAATCATGAAGCAATGGTTCAATTAAACCCGTTAACACAACAAATTGACTCTATTGTTCATTTTTTTAAAATTGCAGCCGCTCAAAATAATTTTAAAATGCTGTATTTGGAAAAAAACCTGGGCCTTATAGAAAAATTCAATCTGCCGGTTATTTTTGAGTTTGAACTGCCGGATGATCCTGTAAAAGGCTTTCTCGGGATTGTTGGTATTACACCGGACAATGAATATATGATTTGCCCGGGAACAGGTGAAAAACCGTATAAAATCAATCCAGATGAATTGCTGCCCTACCTGGGCGAGGATATGTATATCGTATGGAAGGATAATTTCGGGTATGACAAGGTTGTTAAAGACACTTCATCCAAAGATTCGATCCTGTCACTTAAACTGCTTTTGTCTGAAATCGGTTTTCCCCTTATTGATATGAGCCCAATCTATGATAGCCCGCTAAAGCAGGCAATAAATCAAATCCAGAAAAAATATGGCCTTGTTGAGGATGGCCTTGTGGGACCGTTGACCAAAATTGTGTTGTTGAATGAAAAAAAAGTTGCAGGCGTTCCTTATTTAAACACCGCACGGTTCGAGCTCAAGCAGTGAAAGGTTTAATAAAATGAGCACCATTTTAAAGGCCTTGAAACAAGCCGAAAAAGACAGCCCTGAGCAAGGCGGGAAAAACCGCCCATCATTTAAGGTTCGAACAGCGATAAGTTCGCAGATGCATCAGCAAAAAAAACAAGCTTTTTTGAGCATGGGCAGGATTGTCTTTTTTGCAGTTCTGGTTCTTGGCACTGGGCTGATCTGTTTTCCTTTTTTCTATAAGAACCAGACCATTCAATCCCAAACACCCCCTGCTGAAATACACGCTGAGGCATCGGACACGCCGCCTGGTACAGCAAAAGATTTGACACAACCATTAAACACATTGACTGAGTCATCTGAATTGCCTGAGGTTTTGATTGAAAAACCTCTCCAACCGGTTATTCCATCTCCTCACGAGCCTGAACTGCCGCCGGAAGAACCTGCTTTAACCCCTGAACTGCCGGAAGAACCTGCTTTAACCCCTGAACCAGAAGCTGAATCAAAAACAATTCCAGCCAGCAATCCGTCTTTAAGTATGGCCCTCTTTGATAATCTGAGAGTTCAGGCCATTTCCTGGGCCAGCGAACCTGCAAACCGGATTGCAGTGATTGACAACAAGGTTCTTAAAGAGGGGGATTCTTTTGATGGTTATCGTCTGGTAACCATTGAAAAAGACACGGTGATTTTACATTATTCAGGCCAGGACTATCGCCTGGGATTTAAATATCGATAGCCTGTCAATCGATCCTGAAAAAAAAATGCCGGGTGATTGCAACCTCACCCGGCATTTTTATTGTACTATACTTTCGTTTGTGACTTAGTCTTCCTCGATAACAATCGCATCTTCTTCACAAACTTCAACACAGCTTTCGCAGCCCATGCAGTCTTCAGCATTTACAGGGACAGATTTATCATCTTCCATCTCAAATACTTCGACAGGACAAACATCTACACATTCTTCACAACCTACACATTTTGTTTGATCAACAACTGGATTAAAAGCCATTTTAATAGCCTCCTTTAAAAATTAACATTATATA